>CBILQL010000090.1:0-11261 GCA_966238865.1 uncultured bacterium | reverse complement strand
GGAACTTCGGGTATTACGAGACCCTGGCGGGCGGGGCGAATGCCCGGGAAAAGCGGGACGGCCGCCTGGAAGCCTTGCCGGGGGCCATCAACTACACGGCTGAGGCGGGCGCGGGCCTGATTATCGAAACGCCGGGCGGGGGCGGCTTTCGGGGATTGAAACGCGGCGACCGGTAGGCCGGGAGGCGGGAGACGACGCAGGTAAGGAGGATTCCCGCGCCGTAAAAGGGCTTGCGGAGTCCGCCTTCCGCAAGGACCTGAAGATCAGGAAGGAGCGTCTGTCCTGCTTCCGCACTCGCGATGGGGTCCTGGGGATGCTCGATGCCCTTCGGGAGTACGAATGGCGGCCTCTTCTCTGATCCACTCCGCCCGGATTGATCCTCAGTCCTCGATGCAGTATCCTAGGAAAGACCCGGTGCAGAAAGGACCGGGTCGGGAGATCACCATGCCGACACGCATCCCCGCCCTGGCCGTCTTGCTCACCCTGGCCTCCGTGCCCGTTTCCGCCCAGAAGGGAAAGTACGGTTACATGGACTATACAGGAAGGGTGGTGATTTCCCCGCGCTTCGATAACGCGAAGGACTTCTCGGAGGACCGGGCCGTGGCCTGGAACAAGGGCCAGGGCTTCCTCTTCATCGATGGCGCGGGCCGCGTGCTCAAGGAGGGCATGGACGATGCCGGCCGGTTCACCGGCGGGCGGATCCCCGTGAAGCTCAAGGAGAACGGCAAGTGGGGCTATCTCGACGGGGAAGGCAGACTGGCCATCCCGGAGCGCTTCGCCAGCGCGAAGAATTTCTCCGAAGGCCTGGCCGCCGCGGCGAACGACTCCGGATACGGGTACATCGATACCCAGGGCAACTGGGTTATCCCTCCCCAGTTCATGGATGCGGGCCTCTTCTCCGGAGGGCTGGCACAGGTTGCCGGGCGGAAGGGCGGGGCCTGGTTCATCGATCGCGCGGGTCAGAAGAAGTTCGACGGCGGATCCTCGGTGCAGAGGCCGTTCAAGGAAGGCCTGGTCTGCCTGAAGAACGACTTCATGAAGACCTGGTACATCATGGATTCCACCGGCCAGAGCCTCTCCCATCCGAAACTCGTATGGTGCAACGACTTCGACGGCGGCTTCGCCAGCGTTGCCTTCAAGGATCCCGAGAAGGCGGGCGGGAAATACGGCATCCTGGACAGGACCGGCAAGGTGGTCTTTGCGAGCGACAAGCATGTCTCCCGCTACACGGGCGGCTGCGCCTCGATCACCTTGGGCACCGACAAATGCCATTTCATCGACGCCCTCGGCCAGCCGCGGATCACCGAAGCGGGTGGGACGGCGCTCATGAACTGCGGCGCCTTCCAGGGCGGATTCGCCTGGGCGCAGCCGCAGGGCAAGGACTTCGGCGTCATCGATACCGCCGGCCGGCTGGTGATCCCCCCTGCCGCCGAGATCATGTCCCTCGGGGAGGAATACATCGCCTTCAAGCCCGGCGACGGCATCGACGTACTGATGTCGGAGAAGACAGGCGCCATAGCCGGGTCGGGACAGGGAACGGGCGGCCAGGCCACCGCGGAGAAGGCCGAAGCCCGCTACGTGGCTTGGAAGCTGATCCGCCCCGGGACCCTCAACGGGAGCCCGGCTTCAGGCAGGGTGCTGGAATATGCAGAGGTGACCAGCGCCGGAGCGCCCGGCTGGAACGACATCGACCGAGCCGCGAAATGGCGCCCCCGCATGGGCTGGATCCTGCTGAACAGCGGCCTCGAGCTGCTATCCGGCAGCGAGGACGCCAAGCTCCGGGCCCTGCGCGCCGCCCTGGGCCCCGGCTTCAACACCATCAAGGACGTGCAGAGCCGTTCCATGGGGTCCTTCGGCTTGTAGTCACAGGTTCTGGTAGCCGATGGCCGCTGGAAAGGCGGAGATGGTCTCGTACGGCACTACCGATAGCCGCCGGGCAGCCCTGCCGGGGGCCGTCACCTGCCTTGCCGAGGCCGGCGAAGGGTTGGTCATCGAGATGCCGGGCGGGAGTGCGTGGGGCCGGCAAAAAGCCGGTTTGTTCTAGCTTCGAGGCCAAGAAAAACCCAGACCGATGCGGGCATCGAGGGGAACCGATCGCACCTCGATGGATTGGAATCGATATCCGAGCAGCCCATAATACCGGACCCAACCCCAGTTTCCGCCGTAGCCTGCATTCATCGAAAAATCGACTCCATCCTGTCGCTCGGTTCCCGTCTCGAGGCATCCGAATCCATCGGTTTCCGTGCAGGTAAACTGTTTCGCAACAATAAAATGCGTGCCCGCTTCAGCTATCAGGCCATTGGCTACGCCCTTGCGGGAGTGCCACTGCACATACGCGGAATAACTGTCTCCGAAAAAGCCCTGGTTGTGCAGGGAAGCCCCTTGTAGCATCAGGGCGTCCGTCGGAAGCTTGGAGTAGGCGGCACCCACTCCCAAATGGTCAAAAAATCCAATGCTAACCTCAGCCCCCGCCGGCAGCGGAAGCATCATGGTATCGCTCCCGACCAATAAAGGATGGACGAAAACCCCGAAATCCGCTCGCACATTGCTCCGGTTCAGGCACAAAATCAAAACGGCAGCCTGGACAGCCCTATTCATGGTTCAAGCCCCTTTCCGTATTCGACGTCTATCTGCAATTGTAATGTGAAAATTGGGCCTATCTGTAAAACAATTCCCCCCGAAGGTGATATTGAACAATATCACCTTCGGGGATGGGACATTCGGGTATTATGAGACCCTGGCGGGTGGAAGCGGTGCGGGGCCGGGCTTCAACGGAGCTTCGGCGGTCCACACCCATATGACCAACACGCGCATCACCGATCCGGAGGTGCTTGAGACGCGGTATCCCGTGAGGCTGGAGCGATTCGGGATCCGGCGTGGCAGCGGGGGCCGGGGGCGGTGGCACGGCGGTGACGGATTGATCCGGGTATTCCGGTTTTTAAAACCCGTGGAAGTCTCCCTTTTGACCCAGCGGCACCTCCTGTCGCCCTTCGGCATGGAAGGCGGGCAATCCGGGACGGGCGGAAAAAACCTGAGGATCGCGCCGACGGACGAGGTGGAGGATCTGCCCGCGGCGCCCTCCTACAAGGCCGGAGCGGGAGAGGCATTGATCATCGAGTCACCGGGCGGAGGGGGCTGGGGCAGGTCCTGGCCAAGAATTGCGTAAGACCCATACCCCAAATGGCCTCCATGGACCTGCCGACCGCCAGACCTACTCGCAAGTCTTGTAGAGGAAGGTCCCGTCGATCCGGCCCTGGAGTCCCACCAGGTTCCTCTGCACACCCACCTGGAACAAATCGATTTCCGGTACCGGTGTGGCCAGGTTCACGGTATTCACAACCACCCCGTTGATGGCCACGCTGTAGGAATCCCGCGTGATGCGGAGGTCCACGTCCAAGGTCTGGTCGGAGGTGGCGGGAATGTCCGTGATCACGAACTGGTCGTAGCCTATTCCTCCATCTGCTCCGAATATTTCCACGTAGACCCGGTTGTCCGTCAAACCGCCCGTATAGCCGATATCCACGATGGCATAATTGTCCGTCACGGCTTTGTCCTGGCTGACCATGAAGACAGCCGCGCTTTGGGTGAAGAGCTGTATCAGGGGATAGGTGAATCTCAGGGTCTGGTCGAAGTGGAGGATACTGCCCGCCTCCAACGGCACCGGGGCCGGATTTAGGTAGTCGGCGAAGGCGGAGGTGGCCAATAGCTGGGCGGTGAAATACCCGCCGGACACGGCGTGGTCGCCATCCCCCTCCCATCGCGACACGTTGAAGGTGTCCCAGGTCTCCTCCAGCAGACTGTCCTGGAAGGCGCAGCCCGGCACGCAATGCTCCTTCTTGACGGTGGCCGTGCGGCCGTCCAGAACCCAGGTGAGGGTCGAGGACGTGAAGGTGGTCTGGAACACCGAATCTTGATTCCCGGGCTGGAAGCTGGCGGGTTGCCCGCGGTCATGGGGCGAGGGCAGGAATTTGTTGCCGTTGCCGATGGGAATGTTTTTCGTGCCGGAGTTCTTGTTGAAATAGCCCCACCAGGCCGTATATGTTCCGTTCCCGTTGTCGAGGCAGCTTTCCATGGATGGGATGACAGGCAGGTGGCCATTTCCCCCGCCGCCTTGGGTTTTTGCCTCGTAGCCCAGTTCGATCGGATCATCGCCCTGGCTCGAGGACGGGCTACCACCTCCGCCTAGAAGACCGCCCAGAAGCCCGGCGGAGCTCTGGACTCCCATGAAGACGAGAAAGGAGACAGAAAGGATTGGGCCCGATTTTCTTGCGCTCATGCCAGCCTCCGGGATGGATTGATTTGGAAATAGTCTTCCGGACCCGGTCATGGAAATTTTTTCCAATCCTCTGGAATTCCTCAGATTGTAGCCCTCATGAAAAGAGCAATAGGAACAAACTTCACACCGAAGGTGCCATCCGGGAGAGTCCGGAATGAATTGGCGGGTGGCGCCCCACGGGCACCCCCCTGGCTCACGTCGAGAGCTATGCCGCCCAGGCAGGCAAGGGGCTAGTCATAGAGACGCCGGGCGGGGGCGGCTGGGGTTCGCAGCTCTCCTGATGCCTTGGCGCCGTCAGTCCGGCCAGCCCTGCAACGCTTCAGCCTCGATGAGGGTACCAATAGGTACACTTTTCCATATCGGGTAAAAGTGGGAGAGCTCTTTTGATGGGCCACCAAGCCCAGAAGCAAGCGAAACGGCCGTCGGAAGGTCTTTCATCCCGTCACTCGCCCGTTTACCCATGCCGGAGTTTTGCATTTCTACTACCCTTTCATTCCGGAATGATGCCGGCATCGTTTCCCGACGCCTGGTGGAGCGTCGGAACATCAAGGAACAAAATGAAAACCATGCTTGCGCCTGTTTTGGCAGGCGCGTTTTGGTGTCTGTGCAACGGCTCCGCGTGGGGACAAGCTACGCCGGTGAATATTTCCGGCACGGTCACCGACTCCTCGGGCACGACGCCGATCGCATCGGCCACGGTCAAACTGATAGGCCTCGGAGCGACAGCGACCACCGATGCCTCGGGGGCTTTCACCCTGGGCGCAGGCGCGGGAATCAGACAGTCCGAAGCAGCCCCGGGTTTCCGCTTGGACCTGGAGCAAGGCCGCCTCCTGCTGGAATCACCGGTTGACGGGATCCGGGTCAGCGTGCAGGCTTTCGGCTTGCGGGGCCGGCTCCATGGGACATCCGTCTCCGATGCGGGGGCCGGTTCTCGCGCTTTGGCATTGCCCAGGGTCCCCCCGGGCATCTGTTTCTTCAAGGTGGACGTTGGAAATCGGACGACCATCGTCCGCGCGCTTTCCGTCGATGGCGGCTTGCGCCCGATCGCCCCGGCGGATGCCCGCGGCGGCGAGGCGTCATCCGCACGACTCCTGGGCAAGGCGGCCGCCACGGCCATTCATGACGTCATCATGGTGGAAAAAGCCGGGTACCAGAAAGCCTATGTGACTATCACCAGCTCCGATTCGAGCGGCGTGAAAATCAGGATGCTCGGGGAAGGCTCCACGAAATTCAGCTTCTTCATGACGAGCCAGAAAGCCCTCGAAGAGCTTTCCAATTCGAACAAGGGCTTCGGCGGCAATCTCACCTTCGGCGAATCCGGCCCCGGGGCGGGCCTGCGCGGCGCCGACAAGCTTTGCGCCGCCATCGCCGAGCGCAGCCTGCCGGGATCCTCGGTCAAGGGTTGGCGCGCATTCCTTAGCGTGACCTCGGATGCGAAGGGCCAGAAAGTGGATGCCATCACGCGTATCGGCGAAGGGCCCTGGTATGATCGCGTGGGGCGGGTGTTCGCGCCCACGAAGGCCGACTTGCTGAACCCGCGTCCCTTGAACGGGGATGCGGCCATCCAGAACGATTTTCCCAATGAATACGGCATCCCCAACCATGATCCCGGCACGGGCGTGATCGACAACCACAACACCCTCACGGGCAGCTCCAAGACCGGCACCCTGGACTCCCAGGGCCTGAGCGCCACCTGCCAGGATTGGACCAGCGAGATCGCCTCCGGAGGCCGTCCGCGATGCGGCGTGTCCTGGCCCCGCGGTTCCGCCATAGTGCACTGGATTTCGGTGTTGAACGAAGGCGGCTGCGCCCCGGGTGCGACGCCCATCGGAGCCGAGTCCGGGCCGAACGGCACGGTAGGCAACCTGGGCGGTTACGGCGGCTTCTATTGCTTCGCGTTGAATCCTTGAAAGGCGCATAAAGACATGGCAACCTCGGCACGCGTTTCCCATTACGGCATCCTGCCGGTCCTGTTCCTTGCCGTCTCGTGCATGGACGATTCCACCGACGGGAACAAGCACCCGGACGGCGATTTCCGGGGGTCGGGATATTTCCGCATCATCCTCAATGAGAAGACGGAGTTTTCCCAGGGACTGCCTTCCCTCAAGGGGAAGATTTACGATGGACACATGCCTTCGTCGATCCTCTGGAGGGAGACCGCGAAAAGCGGTGCTTGCACCCTGTTCGAGCCGGAGGCTCCCCTCTGCATTCCCGGCTGCGGCAGCGACGCGCTATGCGTTTCCGACGACGTTTGCGAGGCTTTTCCGAATCTCATCAGCGCGGGCAAAGTGACCGTGACCGGCGTGAAAACCCTGGCCGGCGCGAACTCTTTCACCATGGATCCAATCCAGAACGGATACCAGCCTCCCGCCGGGACGAATATTGCATACATCCCCTTCTCCGAGGGGGATCCGGTCACGGTCACCGCGGCCGGAGACACGGGCGTCGGCGCCTTCGTCTTGAACGGAAAGGCCGTCGCGCGCCTGGATTTGCTGAACGATTCCATCGCGCTGGAGGACGGCAAGCCTGTCCAGCTCCGCTGGATTCCCCCTGGCCGTGACGTGGGATCCACCATCAAGGTGATGATGGACCTCAGCCATCATGGCGGCAGCAAAGGCAAAATCGAATGCGAAACCGCCGACAACGGCTCCCTTGACGTCTCCGCATCGCTGGTCGATGCGCTCAGGGCCCTGGGCGTGACGGGTTGGCCCACCATCGAGGTCACACGCAGGACGGTGGTGGCCAACCCCAAGGTGGGGATAACTCTCGAAATAGAATCCCCGATCGCCCACGTGCTCAGCATTCCGGGCCTCATCTCCTGCACCGGTGACGAGGATTGTCCCGACGGGCAAACCTGCCAGATATTATTGCGATGCGAATGAAGCCCTATTCGCACACGCTCCTGGGAGTCCCGTAATTCGCCTGGATCGCGGCGTCCCCGGCGCTTAGCGTCACCGTCGTCGACGCGCTGCCCACGCTGGCGATCACCGCCGTGCCGGAAACCATCGACCAGCCGGTGAAATCGTAGTAGAGATAAACGGTTCCCGATCCGCAGGCGGCGACTCCCTGCTTGCAGCCGGTTGCCGAGATGGTTCTAGGGGTGCCGTGGTCCACGGTGACGGGCGCACCCGGATTGACGGCGCAGCCGAACGGAACACCGGGGGGACGCGTCAAGCTCAAGGTGTATTTCTTCAGCGCGAAATTCGCGGTAATGCTCCTGTTCGCGGTCATGGATATGGCGCCGGGAACCGTATTTCCCGTCAGGTCTCCGCTCCAGCCCACGAAGTCGTAGCCTGTCGCAGGGTTGGGCGTGAGGCTCACGTCGGTCCCGGTGAAGTGGGTGGAACCGGCCGGATCGGCGACTATGCTCCCGGAACCCGAAGGGCTGGCTGCCAGGATCAAGGTGAAAGTCGGAATGGCCGTGCAGGCCACGGAAAGTGTCGTGTTGGCGCTCAGGGACACGGTCCGGGGGTTTGCCGTGCTTCCGTCCGGCCATGAGATGAATTGGAAGCCGAATGCGGGAGTGACCGTAAGGACGATGGGCTGGCCGTGCTCATACGTCGCCAGGTCCGGGTTCCTGGCCACCGTGCAGTTGGTGGCATTGACGGACAGGGTGTAGGTGTTGATGGCGTACCTGGCCTGTATGCGCGCGTCCCCTCCGGACAGGGTGACCGATGTCGCAGGCGAGGAGGCATCCGAGAAGGCCGCGCTGCCTTCCATGACCGTCCAACCCAGGAAATGATACCCGGTCACCGCCGGGGCCGACATCTGATACGGGCGGCCCAAGGGGAGTTCCGCCGAATCCAGGACGGAGACCTCCGCGCCCGATTTCCGTTCCCGGATGAGCAATGCCAACCGCGTGACCCGGATGGTGTAAAGGGATTGCGTCTTGCCGTCCTGGGCGGTCACCAGGCATCGGATGACGTTGTCTCCGACGGCCAAGGGTATGGCCGCGGATGCGGAACCATCCGCGACCTCGGCGGAATCGACCCTCACCGAGGCGTTGGGATCGGACAAACCCGGGGTTACGGTAATTGTGGAGGTACGATGGGACACCGTGTCGACATACTCGAAGGCGCTCTTCTGCGCCAGGGTCCCGTGGGAAACCGCCAGAGATTTCAGCGTCGATTGGGAGCTGGGAAGCCGGCTGACGGAAACGTTGAACACCTTCTGGGTCAGATCCGCGGCCGTGACGACGATGATGAAGACATTGGGGTTCCCGCCCACCTGGATTTTCCGGTACTCCGAGGCCTCCCCCGAGGCCAGCGATTTGCCGTTGACCTGTATGGTGGCATGGGAATCCGCCGCCGACGGGGTCACGCGGACGAGGCTGTCGGAAAAGGCGGCCTGGAAGACGTAGTTCTGCTGGCCGGGCTGGAAGGCCGGCGCCAGCGTCCCGACGGAGGGAACCAGGCCGGACAATTCCGCATTGCCGCTCCTGGCACGGGTCACGGTCAGCCGATAGGTCCTGGTCGCGAGGTTCTCGGCGGTCACGGCCACGGAGATGACGGTCTCCCCCACCTCCAGGTCTATCGCCTCGGATGCCGAGCCGCTGGGAACCGGTTTTCCGTTCACCGTGATTCCGGAAGTGGCGGCAGCTATAGTGGGAGTGACGGTGATGGAGCTCGCCGCATTCCCGACCGCGACTGCATAGGCAGTGTCGCCGGAGGCGAACGCGGGATCCAATGCGCCCGGGGACACGGTGAGCGCCGACAGGGTGGCGTCTCCGTTGGGCGCGCGGGTGACGGTCAAGGCATAGGTTCTCGAATCGCCGCTCTCGGCCCGGACCTTTATCTCCAGGGAATTGGCGCCGACCCGCAAGGCGATGGGGTCCGACAGGTCCGCAGCAGGGATGACCGCCCCGTTCGCGGTGATGGAGTAAGTGGATGTCGAGGCGGATAATTCCGGCTTGAGCGTGAATGGCGCAAGCGCGCCGACATCGTTCCCGACCTCGAGGGTATAGACCGTCTTGTCGGGGTCGAACGATGGATTCAAGGTGCCGGCCGATAGGACCAGATCGGACAGATCGGCATTCCCGTTCTTTTCGCGCGTCACGATGATGGAATAGGTTTTCACGGCCCCGTCCGGCACGCTGACCACGATCGATATGGCGCTCACTCCGGTCGGGATTTCCAGGGGAAACCGGGCTCCGGAAACCGCCGGCTGCTTGTTGATGGCCAGGGTAGCGGTTGCGGTCCCCGTATTCGCGGTCACGAAGGTCGAATCCGCCTGGTTCGCCAGCGAAAGCGTATAGAGCACGATTTCGGGGCTGAACGCCGGGACGATGGGCCCGGCGGAAAGCGACAGGCCCGACAAATCGGGGCTCCCGTTCGCGGCTCGGGTGACCTGGATGACGTAGCTCTTTTTGCCCCCGGACTGGGCCGTGACCTCTAGGGTGATGGGGGTTTTGCCGACGGCGAGATTGATGGTCCCCGAGACGGCTTTGGAGGCCAGCGGAAAGCCGTTCACCTTCAGGGTCGAGGTCGAATCCGCCAGGGTCGCCTGCAGCGTGGTGCTGGACACGGAATAGGGTACTGAAACCGCGTATGTGGTTTCCGATGGCGAAAATGCGGGGCTCAGATCGCCTGCTGAAATCGCCAAGGCGCTGATATCGGCATTGAATGAAACAGGATGCCGGTATACCATCAAGGTATAGGTTTTGGCCGCCGTCGTCCCGTATCGGACGCTGATGGCTATGGTATTTTCGCCGGCTTCCAAGTCGACAGGATCCGATGCTTCGCCGGACCTCACCACGCTGTCGTTCACCTTGATGACGCCGCTGCCTTCGGGCGTCAGCCTTATGCCGGCCACGCCATTCGGAACGGTGTCGGAATAGGCCAATCGCCCCGGAGCGAATTGGGGAACCAGCTCGCCATGGGAGACCCCGAGCGCCGTCAAGTTGGACTCGTCCTCCGGAATGACGTGCACGATCAAGGTATCGACAGCGTCTTGCCCGTCATCATCCGTGACCCGGAACAGGATGGGCAGATCCTGCGCGGTGGAGGGGGCTTGGAAAGACGTATCCGATCCGGAGGGGGAGAATTCGGAGTCTCCGATTTTCCATTCCGTCTTGACGACTCGTCCCAGCTTGTCCCTTCCCACGCCATGCAGTCGCACCGTGGACAGGGTGTACACCGTGATGTCCTTGCCTGCGTCGGCCGTGGGAGGATCCTGCAGGACCAGGACCTCCATCCGCGCGATGGCGACGGAATCGGAATCGGAAACGACTTTCAAGGCGACCTGGTAACTGCCCGCCTGGCCATAGCGATAACCGCCGGATATCCATGCCGACTTCCCGTCGAGGGCGGAGGAGGGGCCAGGAGCATCCTTCCCCTCGCCCCCGGCATAACTCCAGGAATACTCCTTCAGGGTTCCGCTATCCATATCGGCCGTGGCGAAAAAAGCGATGGAATCGTTGATGGAGACGACGGAATCGGGCACGGCGCGGAGGTTGGAGAGCCTCGGAATACCCGGCCTGGGACCTGCGACTTTCGGGCTGTCGGCGGGCGGGACGACGATTGTGATGATTTCCTTGGTCGCCTTCCCCGGGTCGGCGGCATCGAATGTCCGCCGTTCCTCATACACCAAGTCCTTGTCCTTGTATCCCTTGAAAGTGACCACGATTTTCTGGCCCTCGTATCCGTCGGCCAAAAGCTTGTTGGTTGCGGCCAGGTCCTCCGGATCACCGTCGAACAGGGTGCCGCCGGCTCCCGAGATCGAATCTTTCCAGGTGATGACCAGGCTGTCGAATGCCGCCCAAGCGGTGTCTTTCCTGACGTTGATGTAGGTCTTGCCTTCTTCCCTGGTCACGTCGCAGGAAAAGACCAGGAGCAGAAGCAAGGGAGCCAGGAGGATGGCGATCCGCCGCGCGGCATCATTCCGGAAGGTCATAAACCCTATCCGCCGGCTTTTCGTCTTGGAGGAGATAAACCAGGGTGCCGCCGATTGCCGCCAGGGCTGCCCCGCCGGCTATCCAGTATATCCC
>CBILQL010000089.1:0-11296 GCA_966238865.1 uncultured bacterium | reverse complement strand
TACCAGTTCCGCATCCACGGCGAGGGAGACATCGTCCTGGCCGACCTCAACCTGGGCCGGTCGGGCCTGGTCTTCCGGGGGACCCATGCGGGGAAGTACCTGGTGATGGATCGCGACCAGGATCACATCCTGGCGGATTTCTACAAGCCCGCCGGGAAGGATCTGCTCATCTCGCTGCAGGGAGGCGACTACCGCGTGTTCAAGGTGGAGCCGGACCAGTGGCGGGTGGCCGAGGCCCGGGTGCCCGAGGGGACCATGGCCGAATTCCAGCCGGCGTCCCTGCGGAGCCGGGCCCAGGAGGTGAACACCGTCAAGGGCCGCCTGGAGGGCGGATACCACGTGGCCCCCGGGCCGTCCGAGCCGTCCGGCGTGAGCTTCGGAGCGTCGCGCAAGTGGGGGGCCAGCCTGAAGCTGGGGGAGGGGACGGGCGGCGTGGGGCTGGCCCTGATCCACAACCTGCGCCCGGAACTGCAGATCCAGGCCGGAGGCTCCTACCTTGGCGGATATGAAGGGTCATTCGCGTGGGTGAGGGACTTCCGCATCGGAAGCTACTTCGCGCTGCTGCGGAAATACGAAGGCGTGTACTTCATCGACGGGGGGCTCAACCTCAAGTCCACGGAAATCTCCCTGCGGGAGGGCGGAGCCACCTATGCGAAGACGGGCTGGGAGGCGGGCATCCCGGTGCATGTAGGCGTGGAACTGGGCCCGCGCCGGTCCGTGTTCGCCACCCTGTCCCTGGGCTACCTGTGGATCTTCACCGGCGGCGGCGACGTGCTCGAGGTGCGTACCCCGGGGGGCCGCTTCGACCACACCTTCACCGACGACAGCGGCCCGAGCTTCGGCCTGGCCCTCGGCATGTATCTCTTCTGATGGGACCGGCCCTGTCGCGCGCCTGCGCCCTGTTCGCCCTCCTCCTTTCCGCGGCATCGCCGGCGTCTGCCTCCGGGAACATGGGCCTGTCCCTCAAGACCGGAGAGGGCGGCGGCAGCATCGGCGCCCAATTGGCCTATAACTTCGACCCCCATTGGCAGGCGGCCTTCGGCGTCGGCGGCGCCGGCATCCCGTACATTGCCGAGCTGGGCAAGGTCCGCACCGACAGCTATTCCCTGATCGGTAAATACTACCTGAAGCACGTCTCTCTCTCCACCGGGTACAGCCTCAAGCACACGCGTGTGCGTGAATACGCGGACAATGCGGTCCATCGCGCGTCGGCGGCTTCCCACGGCATCCCCCTCCACCTGGGCTACGAGTTCGGGAACCGGAAGGGCTTCTTCTTCTCCGCCTCCGCCGGCCTGCTCTATGTCTTCCGGAACGGCGGCGAACGGGTGATGGGGCCGGGCGATGCGGCCTGGTCCGACGCCCGCACCGTGGACACCGGGCCCAGCCTGGGTCTGGCCGTAGGCTATTACTTCAGCCTTTTGGGGCCCTGACAGGTTCCCGGAGTGTGATGCCGCTCACCCGGCCGGTTGGTTGGCCCGCCGTCTTCTGAATATCTTTTACGCTGGACCCGGATTGTTTCCGGGATCGAGGTCGACCGGAACGTGAACTTCAATCCTTTCCAGGATCCCTTCCGGTTCGGCCTCAGCCTGTCCGGCAAGGACCTGTTCTCCCGCAGACGCTCCGCGTCTCCGATCCGCAAGCAGGCGAAGCCGCCGGAGCCCGAGCCGGAACCGGAGCCCGATTCCGGGCCGGTCACCGCCCCCGCCGAAGAGCCCAAGCCCAAGGTCGTGCTCAAGAACCCGAAATGGGAGGCCGAGGAGGTGGGGTTCAACGAGGACACGGAAATCTCCGTGGAGGTGGAGCTTCCCGAGGAGCATAAGAACAAGAAGAAAGTCCTCTTCGAGCTCTATGCCAAGACCCCGGCCGATCCGGAGCGCATCTCCCAGGCGGAAGGCTTCGAGGAGGGAGGAAAGGCCAAGGCCAGGATCCCCGTGTACCAGCCGAATTACCTGGACGACGACGGGAACCTGCTGGCCAAGGTGGACTACTACTTCACCGCCAAGCACAGCCAGAGCGATGTGCTCAAGGACGACAGCGTGGTCCGCACCGTGGACGCCAAGTCCGACCGGGTCATCGAGTCCCATGTCCTCGAAGAGACCACCTTCGACACCGACAGCAGCTTCATCCATCCCCGGCGCGTGCCCGGCCTGCAGGCCCTGCGGGATCGCATCAAGGCCTGGAAGAAGAAATATCCCGAAGGGAAGATTGCGCTCTTCGGGCATACCGACGCCGTGGGCAAGGAGTCCTACAACCAGGGCCTCTCCGAGCGTCGCGCCCGCTCGGTGCACGCGTTCCTGACCAAGGACGCCAAGGCCACCGAGGCCCTGCACGGCGAGGAGAAATGGACCCTCAAGCATGTCCAGATCCTCCTCAAGCACGCGGGCCATGACCCGGGCCTCATCGACGGCAAGGACGGGCCCAAGACCCAGGCGGCCATCAAGGGCTTCCAGAAGCAGGCGGGCCTCGGCGAGGACGGCAAGAACACCCCCGCCCTGCGGGAAGCCCTGTTCAAGGCCTTCGCCGACGGCATCCACGACCTGGGGCTGGGGGCGAAGGACTTCGAGGACATCAATGGTTCGCCCTTCGCGGGCTGCGGCGAGTTCAACCTGGCGGTGGACACCCAGGGAGCCGAGGAGAAGAACCGCCGGGTGACCGTGGTGCTGCTCAAGTGCAGCAAGAACTTTCCGCCCAATTACCCCTGCAAGGCCGGGGATCTCGCGGCCTGCCAGGCGCAGGTGAAGAAGAGCGCCGGCAAGCGGCGTAAGGCCTCCTTCAAATGCTGCTTCTACGACGCCCTGATCAAGGAGGAGGAGAAGGGAGGCGATTGCGAGGATAACGCCGTCCTTCCCGATCACGAGGACTTCGAGAGCGGGCAGCCCGACGGCGGCGAATGCGGTACCGGGCTTGCCTCCGGAGACGATTCGGGCGGCGGCGGCGGCGCGATCTTCGCCAAGCCGGCCTGGAACGTGGAGAAGGCCCGCTGCGGCGGCACGGTGAAGTTCGGGGCGGATACCTCCCTTCCGGACGGATCGGCGGTGAAGGTGAAGCTGGCCACCGCGGACGCGGTTTGCGATCAGTTCGACGCCAAGGCCCAGGGCGGCCGGATCGAATTCGAATGGAAGGTGAAGGGCGTTGGGTTCGCCCAGGCGGAGGACGGCGCGATCCTCCCCGAAGTGGAGGTCATCGCCGAGCTGGAATCGGGCGGCGAGAAGACCGCGGCGGAGAAACCCCTCAAGGTCATGACCCTGGTGGAGGCGAAGCCCGCCGTCTTCGACAAGAACTATACCTGGGGCATCTACGGCGTGCACGCCCGCTTCACCCAGGAAATAAAGGGGCGCGTGCAGAAGGTCCTCGTCAAGAAGAAGGTGATCAAGACCTGGGGCGCCACCTACGTGAACCTCAAGGATGCGGGCATCAAGGACGCCATCGCGGGCATGCCCTGGGCCGGACATCGTTGGGCCAAGAGCAAGTCGGGCCACATGGTCCCGGACTATTATTGGGACGGCAAGGCCTGGAAGGACATCCCCGACGGCGTGCTGTCCGATCCGCAGAACTTCAGCACCTTGCCCCTGGTGAAAAAAGGCGAGAAGTACCAGCATCCCGGCGACGCCTCCTTCCAATGGCCCGAGGCCTTCAAGGATTACGATTTCGACGCCCAGGCATACGCCTCCAAGCGCAAGGCCTGGATCGACGACTCGAACAAGCGCTGGTCCAAGGTCTACAGGCTGCGCCGCAAGGGCTGCGCGGCCGATCCGAATAGCGGCTGCTGCGCCTACGACCTGGTCCTGGAATTCGAGATGGAGAAGACCGAGGCCTACGACAACCATACCCTGTGCCTGGCGCCCGGCAACCTGCGATCCAACGCCGGCCTCCTCTTCTACGGGGAGACCCGCCTGGCCATGGCGGCCCACGAGGTGGGGCATCTCGTTGGACTCCCGGACGAGTACCCCGGCGGGGCCGTGGATACGGCGGCCACCGGCGACGGCCTCTCGGCCGGCATCGACAAGACCACCCTGATGGGCGGGGACCTGAGCGAACCCAACAACAAGATCAAGAAACGGCACTATTCCAACTTCCTGGTGATGGCCCGGCGCCTCTGCAAGGACGCGGGCGGGGCCGATGAGGAATGGACGGCAGTCTGATGAATGCGCGGAACCCGGGGGCATCTCCCCGCATCTTCGAACCCCTGGCGCGCGCCTGGAAGGACGGCGACGAGGCCCTCCGGGCCGAAGCCTGCCTGGAGCTCCGCAACCTGAGCGGCGCGCCCCTGGGCGGCAACCGCAGCGGCCAGGAAACCGATCTCCTCCTCTTCGGCGACGGCACCCTGCATTATTTCCGACGCGGCGACTTCGGCGAGCGCGGCGGCAAGCCGCCGGGACAATGGCGCGGAGCCTGCGAGCCCTCCGTGGCCGACGCCCTCTGGAAGGCCCTGGAACCCCTCACCGAAGCGGACTTCCGGGGACGCGCCGCCGATCCCGGCGAAGCCGTGACCCATTTGCAGGCCCGCTGCGGCGGCTTCGCCGCCTGCCTCACCTGGGGTCCGGCTGAGATGGGCCGCGACCGCCCCGGAGTCGACGCCCTGGGTCCTTTGCGGATGCTGGTCTCCCAGGCCCAGCAGGAAACCGTCTGGACCCTCTCCCTCCTCCCGGGCCCCGTCCGGCGCGGCCCCGAAGGCCTGGTCCTCCCCTTGAGCTTCTCCAACGGCGGGCCCCAGCCGGTACGTCTGCTGGTGGGCCCTCCGGGGCTGGGCGCGGAGTTCTCCTTCCGGTATGCGGTGGACGAGTCGGACGATTCCGGCGAGCCGCCCCTCCAGATTAATTGGGAGGACGCGCGCGTTTCCCTGTCGGGTGAGACGTCCCTGCGAATCGCCGACGTCTTCGAAGGCGGAAATGCGGACCTCCTCCTGACGGTCGAAGGGAAGTTCCCTCCCGGCGGACGATACCTCGGGCATGTGACCTACAGACAGCTCGACCTGGGCGAGCGTCTCGCCGGACTGGGCATTTTCCACGGCATGGCCTTCACGGACATCTTCAAGTTCAGCACCTGATGTCGCATCGCCCCGTCTTCCGCCGGCTCGCAATGTTGCTCGTGGCTGCCGCCACCTCGGCCGCCACCGCGACCTCCGCCACAGCCGCCATCTCCGGAAGCGGTCCGGATGCGGAGCTTGCCATCCTGCGGTCCCTGGCCCAGGCCTTGCGTAAGGCGGGCCCCGGCAAGGATACATCCGTCGTCCTGGAATACCGGCTTGGCCGCCATGCCGGCCCCTGCCTGAACGGGACGGGAACGGAGCAGCTCCTGCGCCTGCGGGGCGATGGTAGTTTGTCCCTGCTGCGCACCCGGAGCCATGCGGAATCCGAAATCGCCGGCCCGGCCCGCTTTTCCGGCCGCCTGTCCAAGGCGGAGTGGGACTCCCTGTTCGCCTCCCTGTCCCGCATGAAATGGGCGGACGGCGGCCCGACGATGCCCATGCCCGGCATGGCCGAAACGAATCGCGCCATCCGGCTGAAACGCGGGAAGCAAGAGGCCGGCTTCGACGTGACCGGCCATCTCCCCCCCGCGCAAGCAACCGTGGCGGCGGGCTTGGACGCGGCGTCGGACGCGATGCGCCGCGCCATGGCGGATACCCTGTGGGCTTTGGTCCTGACCGGGGCCAAGGCGGAGCGGAAGGACGGCGTGCTCAAGGTGAAGGGCATCTGGCGCCTGGAAGGCCGGAGTACTCTGCGCCTCCGGCTGCCGGCCGCCGGAAACGACCCCGGAGCCTGCGGTTCGGCCAATCTTCGATGGACGTTGCTGGAGCCCGAGGAGCCCGGCGTCACGTCCCTGCCATCCGAGCTGCAGGACGCCTCCCTCGCGTCCCTGCCGCCGCGTGCCGGGTCCTGGGTGGACCTCCGGCCCGGGGATACCGCTTCGGTGATCCTGGCCTACGCCGTGCCGAAAAGCGCCGAGGCGGAGCGGAAAAAGACGAAGGGGTCCAGCCTCGAGGCCCAGCTCATCCTTGCGGGCGCAACCGTGGTGGATATCGGGTCCGCGGGCGGCCGGCAGAGCGTGGGCGGGCAGAGCGCCGGCGCGCAAGACGCCGGGCATCCGGATACCTTGACGGTTACCCTCCATTCCCCATGGTTTCCATTCTGAGGCGAAATGGCCGAGCCCGACGAATATTTCAAGAGCACCACCATCAAGCTGTTCTTCAAGAGCGCCGCGGACTGCAGCGTGGACGAGGCCGGTGCCGAGCGCTACAAGGCCTTGAAGAAGGTGGCCAATACCCATGGCACCTGGGTGAAGCAGGTCCAGCAGGACCTGATCAAGCTTGGCTACCTTCCCGCCAAGGCCAAGAACGGGCAGGAGAACGACGACGGCAATTACGGGCCGGGAGCGGCGGCGGCGGTGAAGAAGTTCCAGATGCATGCCGCGCGCGTCTATCGCCTGGACGCGGAGAAAAAGCCCGCCGACGTGGCCAAGGGCGAGGTCTTTACCGGCCAGCCCACGGGCGAGGTGGACCCCGCCACGGCAGCAGAAATCCACAAGTGGATCGAGAAGAAATGGGTCATCCCCTTCGGGCGGTTCAAGGCCCGCAAGCTCCGCGACGGCCTGGGGGGCAAGCTCCGGGAGGACGTCGCCGACGCCTGGGAGAAGGTGGTCGATGCCGTGGAGGCCAAGGGAGGCATCCTCATGGGCCCCTACGGCGACACCTTTCGCGACCTGGCCGCCGTCAACGCCAATTCCAGCGCCAAGAGCCTGCATTATTTCGGTCGCGCGGTGGACCTGGCCCAGGATTTCGCCGAGTTCAACGGCATGATTTTCGGGCATCCCACCACGCCGGGGGCCGCCGCCCTGAAATATCCCGAGGTGGACAAGGTGAACGAGGCCCGCTTCACCAAGACGGCCAAGATTAAAGGCGTGGAGACCAAGGTCACGGGGCGCCGCTATATGATCACCCGCGATACCCGCAAGGACGCCAAAGGGAAGGACGAGCCCGTCTTCCGCCTCTTCTGCCTCTGCGAGAAGCAGGACGGGACCCAGGGGACGGAGTTCAAGAAGGGCGACAGGAAGACCCATGATTTCTCCTCCGGCAAGGAGTACGACATGCCCGCGGGCTGGTACCTGGATCTGACCGCCGAAATCGAGGACAACAGCGAGTTCCGGCGCATCAAGGCCCATGACGGCTGGGAGAAGAAGGTCGGCGCCTCGGAATGGTGGCATTACGCCTACATGGTGGACGTGCAGCCCACCGTCCTGGACGAAGCCGAGCTGATCGGCATCAGCCGGCAGCAGCTCGAGAACGCCGGCAAGAAGGAGGATCAAATCGGGGGCAAGCCGGGATGACGATCCGCGCTGCTCCGGCTCTCCTCCTGTCGGCCTGCTTCGCGGGCCTTGCTTCCGCCGCGGCGCCCGCATCCGCCCCCGCGCAGTCCGCGCAGACCGTGGGGGCGGTTAAGGCCGTGACGGCCGGCGATCTGATCTGGGCGGGATCCTACTGTCCCTCGCCGGATTGCGACACGGCGGCGTACCTGCCTTACCTGGCGACCTCCACCTCGCCACTCCTGGTCGTGGAGGCCAAGGGTATCTCGGGTGATACCCTGTTCCGGGTGGCGGGGTCCCGCGGCATCCGGGGCTGGGTGGGCAGGAAGGAGGTTCTCCGCACCGAACCCTCCCTCCTTTCCGGCCGCCTGAAGGGGGAGGCGGAAGCGGGCCTGATCCTCTCCCGGAGCGACACGCGTTCCGATACCCAGGGTAATCTCCGGCTCGATCCCCGGGGCGGCGCCGGTGACGGTTCCCTGGACACCACCGCCTTGGCGGATCTCCCTCCCCTGAGGCGCAGCGCGCCGACGAAGCCGCCGGCCTTCCCCGACGATATGCGGCAATCGGACATCCGGGGATTGGCCGAGCCTCCCTTCCTGGATCCCGATACCGCCGCGTTCGCGACCCTGGGTTACTGGCATGTTACGGATGATTCCCGCCGGCCCGCCGCCTGGCGCAAGGAAAAAATCGCCGGCGACGGCTTGGCCGCCTTGTACCGGGAGGACGGGAAATCCGTCCGGGCGCCGGTTTTCGCCGCGCTTCGCTCCGGGCTGCTGGCCTTCTCCTGGAAACCGGGCAAACCCTTCCTGGTACGATTGGTCTCCGCCACCGCGGACACGAGCGCCCCCAAGCAGGAGGACATCCTCCACTTGGGCGATGTCCAGGCCGCGGACCTGAACGGGGATGGTCATCCCGAGTGGGTGGTGGAAATCCGGCGGACCTACGGGGACGGAGCCTACAGGCAATTGGCCGTCTTCTCCATGGGTAAAACCCTGCATCACCTCGTCGTCGCGCTGGACGGCCAGGGCGGGGAACCCGGGACCCCCACGGTGGAAGGCGCCTGGTGGATCGGTCCCGGATCGGGCAAAGAGGCCGGCCGCCGGATCTACATCGCTTCGACGGAGGTGCCGGGCGGGATGGATGAAGGGGAAGATGGGAAAGAGGGGAAGAAGGAGACGAGGGCTGCCCCCCTGGAAATCCTGGCCATCGAAGCGGGGTCGGAATGGCGATTGCGGGAAAGCCGGACTGCGACCTACCAGGGGGTATTCCAGGGAGGGCCCCTGCCGAAGGCGGCCGCGGAGCGGGCGGCCTACCAGCTTCGGAAGCATATGCCGACTCCGGCAACCATCCCGCTCCAAGTCCTGCCCTGGCGGGTCGGCAAGGACATCCTCTGGCGGCCCGGCCAAATCCTGCCGGGACCGGCCACCCCCAAAGGCCTTGCCTTCAGGCCCGACTCGGCCCAGGTCGTGATACTCCCCCGCCGGGATTGATGGACGCCGCTGAAAAACGCATCTTTATGGGCCTCGGGGCCATAGCTCAGTTGGTAGAGCGCCTGTTTTGCACGCAGGAGGCCAGGAGTTCGACTCTCCTTGGCTCCACCAAAAAGCCCTCGGTCCCATGACCGGGGGCTTTTTTTATCCAGCTGCGGCCTGGATGATTTCGGAGACATCATTTCCATCCCTTTGCGTCTAATCAGTGAAGGAGCAGCCGTGACCATGATACATGATATCCCGAAATCCCTGGCCGCGGCGGCCGTCGATTGCTCCCATGAAGAGGAGGATCTGCCCAGCTTTCTTGGCGGACGGATCGGTATCGTATATCCGGATGCCAAGCTCGGGAAGAAATCCGCGCAGGTGATCGTGGGGATTTGGCCGGACGGCCCCGGCATCAACGGCAACATCGTTGACTGGACCACCGCGCTCCTCTCCAAGGCGGACACCACGACGGAAAAAACCGTGTCCGGATCCCTGGATTTCCGTGCATCTGCGTTCGATCCGGGAAGTGCCTTCGGCAAGGCGAACATCAAAGGAAGTTTCGAAGTGCCCTACTGCCCGGAGATTTGAACTCCCCCGTTGCTCGTTTGCCGGGCGGAGACGATGGGAATCTCCGGTTCCGGCTTCCTCTTCAACCGCTCCCCCACCCATCCGGGATCGAAGACGAACGCGTGCGCCATCAGCATGCCGGCGGTGAGATCGGCGAAGGAAACCACGGAGAGGATGCCCAGGTGCATGCCCACCATGGCGAGCCAGGCCCATTTGCGGAGGCGCGGAGCTGCCGGCGGTGCGGGTCTTCACGATCACGGTGGCGGTGTCGATGCGGCCCGCCTGGAGGGCGCGGGCCAGGGGGCCCTCGGCGCAGAAACCCTGGGTCAGCACCGCCTTCCACAGGGGTTCGGGGAGGATGGGGCCGTAGGAGATGGCGGCTCCGTAGACGTTGCGCCAATTGTAAGGCCCGCCCAGCCCCTTGACGGCCTTGAGGCCGGCGAGATTGTACGGATGTTCTCAGGGCACGATGGCAGGCGCCCGGAACTGCCGGCCGCGAATGTCGAACCATCGACCCTTGGGTCCCATCAGGCGGCCCCGGAGAAGCGCGCCTTCCGGATTCCGCTTGACCGGGCGAGTCGGAGAAATGGAAACGGGATTGTCCAAATCCCGGGAGGCGGCCCAGTTCGGGAGTGGAAGGCTCGCATCGGTTTCCCCCTGGAGCGTGAAGCCGTTCGGTCCCAGGATGCCGACATAACGGCCCACCCAGGAAGGCTGCGGAACCGCATTCGAGGCGAGTTCGAACACCAGGGAATCTTCGGACCAATGTCCCTCGATGCGGCCCCAATCGGAATCGTCCCAGAGCACGAAGCCCTTGAAGGATTTTTCCTCCAGGTTCAGGCATAGCTTGCCGGAATGTCCGCTTTCAAGCGCGAAGGCCCAGCAGCCTTCGAAGCGTCCTTCGATGCAATCCGGCTTCTCCCGGAAGAGCTTGCGGATCCGCAGGCCCCGGTATTCACCGACGTAGATGATGCCGTTCCGGCCTATGAGCAGGGTTTGGGGGGCGTGGAATTTCGCCTGGGATCCGTCGCCGTCCTTATATCCCTGGGACGTTCCGGCCAAGGTTTCGATCCTGTTCGCTTGGATCCGGAAGATCTTGTTATTGAGCTGGCCCGCGACTATCAAGTCGCCGGCGGTGTCCAGGGCCACGTCACAGGGCTCGATGAGACCGGATTCCGGACCCGCCACCGTGCTCACCTCGCCGTTCTCCAGCTTCCGGATCCTGTTGTTGGCCTTGTCCGCGATATAGATGACTCCTTCCGGTCCCAGCGCCAGGCCGAAAATCTGATTGAAGCGCGCGGTAGCGGCGGGACCATCGCGGAATCCGGACACTCCATCTCCCGCCAAGGTGGAGACCATGCCGTCGGCATCGATCCTGCGCAGCCGCTCGCCATACAATTCCACCAGGTAGATATTCCCGACCGAGTCCGCCACGATGCGCAAGGGATAATTGAAGCGCGCGGAATCCGACGGACCGTCGGCATAGCCTCCGCCGGAAGTGCCGGTGGGGCCGCTTCCCGCGAGCGTGGTGACCATGCCGTCCTTGGAGAGCTTGCGGATACGGTGGTTCCAGGAATCGCTGATCAACAGGCTGCCGTCCGGCTGGAGCCATAACCCGGAAATCTGGTTGTACTCGGCGGAATCGGCGGAGCCGTCGCGGTAACCCGGGCCGATAGTGCCGGAAAGGGTGGAGACAGTGCCATCGGGGGCGATTTTCCGGATGCGGTGCGTATCTGCAACATACAGGTTTCCCAGGCTGTCCTGGGCCATGGCGCTGGTATTGGTGAACTGGGCTTCGGGGATCGGGCCGTCGGCATATCCCTCGATTCCGGATCCCGTGACCGTACCCACGGCAAAACCACCCCATGCCAGGCCCAGGCCGGACGCGAATACCCTGGCCGTGAAGCATTCAAAATGTGTAATGCGCATGGGACGCCTCCATTATCAAGTAGTAC
>CBILQL010000088.1:0-11322 GCA_966238865.1 uncultured bacterium | reverse complement strand
AGAAGCCGAGTTCGAGATCAAGATCGACACCTCCAAGATGTCCAAGGAGAAGGCCGAGGCCATGCTGGTGGCCGAGTCCAACCGGGAGGAGAAATGGGACAGCCCCAGCTTCGCCGGCGGGCTGTTCATGGGGCGGTTCAACCCGGGGCTCATCGTCCCCTACCCCGAGCAGACGCCCGAGGACAAGGCCGTCGGCGACCGGCTGTGCGACGAGGTGGCCGCCTTCATGAAGGAGAACCTGGACGCCGACGAGGTGGATCGCACCCGGGAAGTGCCCAAGAAGGTGCTGGACTGGTTCACCAGCAAGCGCATGTGGGCCATGAAAATACCCAAGGAATACGGGGGTTTGGGGCTGAGCCAGATGAATTACAACCGCGTCATCGCCCTGGTGGCCTCCCATTGCGGATCCACGGCGGTGTGGCTGTCGGCCCACCAGAGCATCGGCGTGCCCCAGCCGCTCAAGCTGTTCGGCACCCCGGAGCAGAAGAAGAAGTGGCTGCCGAAGTTCGGCGAGGGGGCCATCTCCGCCTTCGCCCTCACCGAGCCCAACGTGGGCTCCGACCCGGCCAAGATGTCGACCCATGCCGAACCCACCCCGGACGGCAAGCATTACATCCTCAACGGGATCAAGCTCTGGTGCACCAACGGGACCTCCGCGGACATCCTGGTGGTGATGGCCCGCACTCCCCCGAAGATCAAGAACGGCCGGGAAATCCCCCAGATCACGGCCTTCATCGTCACCAAGGACATGCCGGGCGTGGAGGTGATGCACCGCTGCGACTTCATGGGCATCCGCGCCATCCACAACGGTCAGCTCAAGTTCACCGACGTGAAGGTGCCGGTGGAGAACATCATCCTGGGCCCTGGCAAGGGGCTCAAGCTGGCGCTCACCACCCTCAACACCGGCCGCCTCACCCTGCCGGCGGCCTGCGTGGGCATGGGCAAGCAATGCCTCAACATCGTGCGCAACTGGGCCAACGAGCGCGTGCAATGGGGCCTCCCCATCGGCAAGCACGAGGCCATCTCCAACAAGATCGGCTACATGTCCTCCACCCTGTTCGCCATGGAGGCCACCACCTGGCTGGCCTCCATGATGGCGGATCGGGGCGGCTACGACATCCGCATCGAGGCCGCCATGGCCAAGATGTTCTGCTCCGAGCACGCCTGGAAGATCATCGACGAGACCATGCAGATCCGCGGCGGCCGCGGCTACGAGACCGCCGATTCCCTGAAGGGGCGCGGCGAGAAGGCCGTGCCGGTTGAGCGCATGATGCGCGACTGCCGCATCAACCGCATCATCGAGGGCACCACCGAGATCATGCACCTGTTCCTGGCCCGCGAAGCCATGGACCCGCACATGCAGGTGGCCGCCGAGATCCTGCTCAAGCACATCCCCGTCGGGCGCCGCATCCGCGCCGGGCTCAAGATGGCCAACTTCTACAGCAAGTGGTACCCCCAGCAGTGGATCAACTCCAGCCTGTTCCCCAGCTACGGGGAATTCGGCCCCAAGCTGGCCCGGCACATGAACTACGTGGAACGCACCTCCCACACCCTGGGCCGGAGCATCTTCCACGCCATGGGCATGTACCAGAACTCCCTGGAGCGCCGCCAGATGATCCTGGCCCGCTTCGTGGACATCGGCACCGAGCTGTTCGCCATGGCCGCAACCTGCGCCCGCGCCAAGATGCTCACCGAGAAGGATCCGAAGAACCCCCATCCCCAGCACCTGGCCAACTTCGTCTGCAAGGAGTCCCGCCGCCGGGTGGAGGCCAGCTTCGCCGCCATCTCAGACAACGACGACCGCCAGGCCAACAAGATCGCCAAGGCCATGCTGAACGGCGAATACAAGTGGATGGAGGACGGAATCCTCAAGACCTACGACACCTGAGGAGCCGTCCCCGGCAGGCTACGGGAAGGACCCCGGGGCGGAACCGCCCCGGGGTTTTTCATTATGCGGCGGCCATGGCCCCGGCCATGGCCCTGCACGCCTCGGCGCAGAATTCCGCCGCCGCGGCCGCGGCCCTGCAATGATCGTGCTCGTCGGCGTGGTTGCGGCATTCCTCCGCGCAGCGATCGCAGATCTCGGCGCAGAGGCGGCAGGTTTCCGCCTGCATCTCGGAACCGCGCAGCATGGCCCGCGCCGACTGCATGCAGGCGTCGGCGCAGTCCAGGTCCAGCCGGATGCAGCGCCGCAATTCATCGATGTTCTTTTCCGCCAGGCAGGCTGAAGCGCATTGCTCGCAGGCTTTCGCGCAGTCCAGGCAGGCCTGGATGCACTCCCGTTGAATCTTGCTGGGCATGGGGACCTCCGGATGTTCGCGTGGGGAGAGGCCCTGAAGATATCTTTCCCGGCATCCGGTGGGAAGCGCGAAGTTCGGGGGGCGGGAGCGGAAGCGGAATCCAGGCCGGGCGGGACCTCGGGCGGATCGCCGCCCCGGGCCGCCTACAACTCCAGTTCGTCCCGATGCCGCGCATGGTACCGGCGCCGCAGCAATTCGCTGATCGCCAGGAGGGCCAGGCACAGGGCCAGCTCCGCGTTGTAGTGGCCGCCCAGGCCATGCGGCAGCAGCGACGGCAGCAGGTCGCGGCCGTAATCGTCCGCGAGGATGGGGCGGAACTTGTTGACGAGGGCGAATACGGGAAGGGCGCCGAACAGCGCCTGCGCGACCTGCCAGCGGCGATGCGTCCTGCGGATCCGCTCCACGTCGGCGAAGGAGCGCGCAACCTTGCGCCCCTCCCCCGCTCCGGCCGACTCCTTCATCGGAACGTGTCCCATAGCAGCTTCGCCGACAGGAGGATCCCGGTCCACAGCACGAAACGGTTGACCCAGGCCTCGCCCCGCTTCACCTGCCAGTGGCTGCCCGCCCAGCCGCCGATCACGTTGCCGGCCGCCAGCGCGGCGGCCATCCCCCAATGGACCTTCCCGGCCAGCACGAAGGTGACGAGGGAGACCGAGATGAACAGGACGGTGTTGAACACCTTGAGGGAATTGATCTGGAAGATGTCCAGGCTGCCCAGCCGGCCGAAGGCGTAGATCATGAGGAGCCCGGAGCCGGCCTGGATGAAGCCGCCGTAGAACCCGATGCCGGCATAGACGAAGAAGGCCAGGATGCCTCCCCGCAGGAGCGGAGGACCGGCCTCCGCCATCTGCGGCCCCCGCTTGCGGAACGACATCACCGCCACGAAGAGTACCACCGCGGCGAGCACGGGATTGAAGACGCGGTCCGGCATGCGCACCGCCAGCAGGGAGCCGCCCAGCGCGCCCAGGGCGGCCGGCCAGCCGACCTGCCAGGCCAGGCGCGGATGGAAGTGCCCGAGCCGGCGGAAGGCGGCCAGGGCTCCCAGGGATCCGGCCAGCACCCCGATGCGGTTGGTCCCGTTGGCGGCCGCCGAGGGCAGGCCCAGCAGGATGAGCAGCGGCAGGCTCAGGGCGGAGCCGCCTCCGGAAACGGAGTTGATCGCCGACACCGCGGTCCCGGCCAGGAACAGGGCCGGATACATCCACCAGGCGGCTTCCATCGCCTCAGGTCCCGGCTTCGCGGCGGTCGCCGGCCACGTCGCCCAGGAACAGCGGGGGGGCGGGCTGGTCGGAGGCATAGAGGGTGCCCAGGGTATGCCGGAACTCGTCCAGGGCGTTGAGGGCGCGGAGCTGCCCGCGCCCGGTGGGATCGAGGCGGATCAGCAGGGCGTGGAGGGCGGCGAGATCCACCTGCTCCAGGGGGACTCGCGGCGCATACACGGGGCCCGAGCGCACCTTGCGCCGGGCCAGATAGCCGAGGTCCACCAGCGGGTAGGTCAGGGACTCCACGTAGGCGTCCCGGAGGCCGACCCCGACGGCCAGGGTCCCGAGGGGCACGGCGCGGCGCCCGCCCGCCGCCTCGGAGCCGGACAGGTCGTGCGCGGCCCGGAGCACCGCCAGCACGTCGCGCTCCACGCGGTGGAACGGGGAGGCGGCCTCGGCGGAGACGCCCCCGTCCGCGCGGGCATGGTACAGGCGCTGGTAGATGAAGGCGACCGCGGCGCCGTACAGGATGACGATCCAGATCAGGTAGATCATGAGCAGCAGCAGGGGGACGGCCGCAAGCGACCCGTAGATGTAGCTGGTGCGGGAGATGAAGAGGCTCGGGAACTCCAGCATCACCCGGCCCAGGCTGTAGATCCCGAGGGTGGACAGGGCCGCGCCGAGGGCGGCCGGGAACACGCGCACCCTGGTGTTGGGGATGATGAAATACAGGAGGAAAAGCACCCCGAAGCCGCACATCAGCATGCCGGCGGTGCTCACCAGGAACAGGGTGTCGTGCACCAGCACGGCGCGCGCGTCGCCGTACAGCCTGGGCGAGAGGTAGTCCCGGTACTTGAGGAGGAAGTTCCCGGCCGCGGTGATCACGCCCACCAGCACCAGCAGGAAGGGCGTGTATTCCTTCACGCGGCGCCACCAGTTCCGCTCCTTGCTGATGCCCCAGATGTGGTCGATGGCGAATTCGATGTTGCCCATGGACAGGAAGAAGGTGAACAGGAGGCCTAAACTGCCCACGATGCCCATCTGGCGGAAATCCACACGTTCCGCGAAGGCGATGATATCCAGCACCGGGTCCAGATTGAAGTCCAGGTTCATGGACCCCACAAGCGTCACCAGCAGGCGCGACAGGAGATCCAGGTAGCCGAAGCGGCCGGCCACCGCGGATAGGATGATGGCGAACGGGACGATGGAGAGGATGGCGGTGTAGGTGAGGGCGCTGGCCCGCACCGGGATCTGGTTGGCGCGGAAGCTCATGACGGCGAGCACCAGCACGCGGAGGAGGCGGGCGCCGAATTGCCGCGTCTTGCGGATGTCCTTGTCCATCCCGGCCTTGTGCAGGCTCGAGAGGATCCGGGCCAGCAGGGCGAGCCCCAGGGCCGCTCCGGCGCGGACCGCGACGCGCACGGCCCCCGCCAGCCGCGCCAGGACGGAGCCGGGGACTGGATATTTGCTACCTTGTTGTATCACAATATACCCGTGGGTAAGCCACTCCCGGGAGCAGCCCCCGATTCCTCGACCCTGATAATGGCATTTCCACCCAAAATTATCATTAATCTATCAATCCTGCTGCTTTTCGCGTTCGCTGGGGCGGAAAGCCGC
This sequence comes from uncultured bacterium, assembly GCA_966238865.1. Classification (GTDB taxonomy): domain Bacteria; phylum Fibrobacterota; class Fibrobacteria; order UBA11236; family UBA11236; genus CBILQL01. The sequence continues at coordinate 6,203 of CBILQL010000088.1, read as the reverse complement.
GCCCAGGAGCCGGAAGCCGCCGATGAGGGGGCCGGCCCCGCCTACGGGCTCTATCCGGAAATCGACCGTGAGCAGAGCGACCTGGCCCATGCGGCCCTGGAGCGGGCCTATTCCGCCGACCTCGAGTCTGCCCGCCGGACCCTGGCCGCGCTGCGGAAGCTCGAATCGGCGCGCGGCCGGCCTCCCCTCAGCCGCCTGATCTCGGTGGCCATCGGGACCATGCGCTGGCAGAACGGCGATTTCGGGAACGAGGCGGAGGAGAATGCCCTGCTCAAGGCCATCGTCGAGGACGCGGAACAAGGACGTTACCTGTGCGAGGAGGCGCTCCGCCTCCGGCCCGACCACCCTACCTACCTGCTGATCCTGGGGGGCATCCGCGGCTTCCTGGCCACCCTCAAGATCCATCCCGATCCGAGCCGGGCCCTGGGCGACGGCTTCCAGGCCCTCAAGCTGCTGGAAAAGGCCAGGGAGCGGGATGCGCGCATCAAGGACAGCTACATGGGGACCGGGATCTTCCACTGCACCGCCGCCAACGCCCCGCTGTTCGTGCGGGCCACCCTCAAGATCATCGGGCGCAGCGTGAACATGCGCGCGGGCCTGGAGGCCCTGCGCGTGTCGGCCTACCAGGGGCAGTACACCTCGGTGGCCAGCCAGCTGTTCCTCGTCCAGTTCCTCGACCCGTACGCGGAGGAGCTCAAGCGCGAGAAGCGGCAGATCTTCAATTCCCTGGAGGAGAGCTTCCCGCACAATCCCTACTACACCTTCCTCAAGACCGACGAGGCCTTGAGCTTCTACCCCGACAGCTTCTTCCGCCCCGTGACGCGCCTCGAGCTGGAGCGGCGCATCGCAGCCTTCCGGCCCACCGACTTCGCCGGGCGGCGCTACGCCAACCTGGTGAAGATGCAGTACGCCCTTCTCGATCCCGATCCCTCCCGCGAGCAGCGGCCCGACTCCGGCTTCGTGTTCCGGGACTACGCCTTTTACCCCGTCTTCCTGCAGGCGGTGCGCTTCAAGCGCAACGCCGAGGACAGCCTGGCCGCGGAAAGCCGCGCGGCCGGCGGGGGCCCGGCCGGGAGCCGGAAGGCGCCGCCCGGGGTGGCCCGGGTGCTCAAGCGGCTGCGGGACGAATGCCTGGACCGGATCGCCGCCTCGCCCATGAATCCCACCCGCAAGCGGCTCTACCAATGGCACGTCACGGACGCGTTGCGGTGGAAGCCCACCGGGGACGATCCGGACCGCGAAGAGCTGGAAAGCGTCACCGAGTCGAAGTTCAAGCCGAAAGGCCGTCCCCCGAAATAGCCGGTCCGTAGGGACCAGGGCCCGTCCTCTCCGGCCGCGGCCCGCGCGCACGTGCCGGAGACGACGCGAGGTCTTACGGGACCGCCTTCTCCGCCGCCAGGAAGTCGTAGCCCTGCCGCCATTCCCGCCCGCCCTGGGCGAAGGCGTCGGTCAGTGCGGCTTCCAGCGAGGCCTTCTCCCGCAGTGTAAGCTCCGCCGCCAAGCGCCCCAGCAAGGTGCCCCTGGGCGCGGCCTCGGACGCGAACCACCCGCGGATCTGGCGCGGCGTGAAATGCTTGCTCACCAGGACGTCGCGGGTTTGCAATGCCGGCCTCCAGGCCGGCGCCGCTCCCTCTTCCACCTTCAGGGCGGCATGCAACCCTTCCAGCGGCGACTCCGGCAGGCCGGCCCGCCAGGCCGCCTCGGCGGCGGAGACCTTGTCCCGCAAGGAGGTTTCCACACTGCCTACGGGCAGGAGCTCGGCGAAGCCCTGGGAACGGCGCGGATTCGCCTCGGCCAGGACGAGCCGGGCCCCCGGAGCCGCGAAGGGCGCGAGCGCGCGGAGGAGGCCCGGGGCATCGGCGCTGCGCTTGAGCAGGTCCAGGCCCGCCAGGACGTCGAAGCGGGGAGCCCCGCCCGGAGCGCCCGCCAGGGCGGCGGGCAGGCCGTCCGGGGAGGCGATCACCAGCTCGGGACGCGACAGGATCTCCAGGTGGCGGGCCCACTCCTCCATGGCTTTCCTCTGCGCCTCGTCGTCGCAGCGCGTCCACACGCCACCCGCGGGACTCCGGCGGCAGGCTTCCCAGGTGAGGAAGCCGGTGCCTCCGAACAGGTCGAGCACCAGGCTGTCGCGCTGCGCCGCGGCCAGCCGGAATATCTCCTCGCGCACCTTCTTCAGCACCTCGCCGCTCTGGCCGGCGGCCCGCTCCAGCCAGGCCGAATGTCCCGATGTCCTGCCCCCGCGCGCCTTGGCCGTGCCATGGGCGCCCCCGTTACCCGGCGCCTCCCCGTCCGATTCCCCGAGGCGGCCCTGCTCGGCCGCCTCCAGCTGGGCCTCGCGGTTGCGGGCCACGCGATCGCGGATGCCGGCCTCGTAGCCGGAATCGGACGGCTGGTAGAAGAGCTTGCCCTGGAGCGCCGACGGAAGGTATTGCTGGGCCACCCAATGCTCGCGGAAGGCGTGGGGATAGAGGTAGCCCTTGCCGTGCCCCAGATCCTCGGAGTCGCGGCTCGCGTCCTTCAGGGGATCGGGGACCTCGTCCCGCTGCTCCTTGCGCACCGACTCCAGGGCGTCGTAATAGGCCAGCGTGGTGTTGGACTTGGGGGCCGTGGCCAGGTACAGGCAGGCCTGGGCCAGGTGGAACTGGCCCTCGGGCAGGCCCACGTAGTCGAAGGCCTGGGCCGCGGCGGCGACCACGCCCAGGGCCGCCGGGTCGGCGAGCCCCACGTCCTCGCTGGCCAGGATGAGCATGCGGCGGAAGATGAAGCGCGGGTCCTCGCCGGCGTACACCATCTTGGACATCCAGTACAGGGAGGCGTCCGGATCCGATCCGCGCACCGACTTGATGAAGGCGGAGATGGTGTCGTAATGGGCGTCGCCGTCCTTGTCGTAGAGCACCGCTCGCCGCTGGATGCTCTCCTCCGCCACGTCCAGGCCGATGCGGATAACGCCGTCCGGGCCCGGCGCCGTGGTCTCCACCGCCAGCTCCAGGGCGTTGAGGGCGCTGCGCGCGTCGCCGGAGGCGACCCGCACCAGGTGATCCAGCGCCTCGTCCTCGATGGCCACCTTGAGTCGGCCGTAGCCGCGCTCCGGATCCGCGAGGGCCGCCCTCACCACTTCCCGCACGTGGGTCTCCCCGAGGGGCTTGAGCTGGAAGATGCGGGAGCGGGACACCAGCGCCTTGTTCACCTCGAAGTAGGGATTCTCGGTGGTCGCCCCGATAAGGGTGAGGGTGCCGTTCTCCACGTGGGGCAGCAGCGCGTCCTGCTGGGCCTTGTTGAAGCGGTGGACCTCGTCCACGAAGAGCAAAGTCTTGCGACCCGATTCGCGGCGGATCTCCCGGGCGGCCTCCAAGCTCTCCCGGATGTCCTTCACGCCGGCCAGCACCGCGTTGATGGCCAGGAAATGGGCCCGGGTGGTGTTGGCGATGATCTGCGCCAAGGTGGTCTTGCCGGTCCCGGGCGGGCCGAAGAGGATGATGGAGCTGAGCTGATCAGCCTGGATGGCCCGACGCAGCAGGCGGCCGGGGCCGATGATGTGCTCATGGCCGATGAACTCGTCCAGGGTGCGGGGCCGCATGCGGGCAGCGAGAGGCGGGTCGCCCGGGGACGCGGAGGAGGCGGACGCAAGAAGGTCGGGATCGGCGCGCTTCATGCCGTAAACTTAGCTATTGGCCGCCCGGGGTCCATTCCCGGACGGACAGCCCCGGCATGGGAATCGGCCGCATACGAACCAGCCGCATGCGAATTGGTATCTTTGGCCCATGTCCGGACGTCCAGGATTTCCGCTCCCGCCGCTCCGCCTGCTTCCGCTCCTCCTGCTCTGCCTGCCGCTCCTTCCGCTCCTCGCTTCGGGGGCTGATCCGCACCCTGCGTCCGCCGCTGCAGCCGACACCGGGAGCCAGGCCGCGGGGCATTCCGGCGCGGCCGCCCACGCTGCGCCGGACACCGGAGCCGGCCTTGCCAAAAAGGCACAAGATTCCTCCCGGCCGGATCCGGTGAAAGCCAAGCTGGCCGCCAGGCAGGAACGCAAGCTGCGCACCGAATACCTGAAGGCCACCGCCGGCATTACCGGGCCCACCCTAAGGGCCGACTCCCTGCGGGCCCTGCTCGACGACACCGACCTCGTCCTCATCGACGTCCGCCAGCCCGACGAGCAGGCGGTTTCCATGATTCCCCATGCCTTGACCACCGCGGATTTCGCCGCGAAATACCGGAAAGGCATCCCCAAGGCCAAGCGCCTGGTGGTCTATTGCACCCTCGGGTATCGCAGCGGGAAATACGCCATGGAGCTCGCCCGGCAAGGCATCACCGCCGCGAACCTGGAGGGGGGCCTGCTGGCCTGGACCCATGCGGGCGGTCCCCTGGAGGTGCGGAACGCGGCCGGCCTGGTAACGGCCACCCGCCGCGTGCACATCTACAGCAGCGGCTGGAACCTCGTGCACCCCGACTACGAGGCCGTATGGTGATCCAGATTGCCGAAAAACGCAAAGCACGGACGGCTGATCAACAGTATTTTCCATCAGTCGCAATCAATTCGCCCTGCATCCGGCTCCCTGGGGAAGGGGGGTCCATCTCGCCCGGGGCGATAGCCAAGGAAACAAGGTAATCCGATGTCGTTAATCAATTCCGGTTCCGCCTCCATCCGTCCTCGCCATGCGTCCCTGGCGGCCTGTCTCGCAATCACCGCCCTGGCCGCCCTGACCGCAAGCCCCGCCGGGGCGCAGCTGGTACAAACCGTCCGCGACTACGACCGGAACGTCCCTGCGACCATGGCCGCCCTGCCCCCCCTCCTGTCCCAGACCGGCCTGTACAAGAACATCGGCAACAAGGCCACCCGCGCCATCTCGGACACCAACGCCATCGTGGCCTTCGAAGTCAACAGCCCGCTCTGGAGCGACGGTTCCCACAAGGAACGTTTCATCTCCGTTCCGGCCGGGACCAAGGTGACTCCCACGGATTCCGGGAAATACACCTTCCCAGACAACACGGTGCTCATCAAGAACTTCGCCATCGACACGGTGTACGGGGACTCCACCACGCGCATCTACATCGAGACCCGCTTCCTGGTCTACCAGTCCACGGCCATGGAGAAGTCCTGGTCCGGCTTCACCTACAAGTGGCGCCGCGACCAGAGCGACGCCGAACTGGTGAATCCCGAGACCCCCCTGGACACTTCCATCGTCGTCAGGCTGCACGGGAAGCTGGTGGGCAAGCGCTGGCATTATCCCTCCGCCATGGATTGCGCCGAATGCCATCGCGGCGAGGATGTGGACAAGCGCGGTTCCCTGGGCTTCGTCACGCCCCAGCTCAACCGCATGATCGGCTCCACCAACCAGCTGGCGCGCCTGGTCGCCAAGAACGTCCTCGCGTCCAATCCCATCGCCGGCAAGGCCAATCCCCACCGCTGGTACGGCCTCAAGGAGACCTCCGCCACGCTGGAACAGCGGGTCCGCTCCTATTTCGCCTCCAACTGCTCCCATTGCCACGGCAATTCCGTCCTCTGGGGCCAGGCCGATCACAATTTCGATTATTTCAATCCCGCTCAGCCCATCGCCTTCCCCCAGGACAGCATCGGCGGCTGGGTGAACAAGGAGTCCAAGTCCAGCGGCGAATATCCCTGGCTGATCCGCCCCGGCTACCCGGACAGCTCCTACATCCTGGCCAAGATGCTGAAGCGCCAGGATGAGGCCCTGGCCATGGTGAGCACCGAGCAGATGCCGCCGATCGCGACCTCCCAGGTCGACTCCGCCGCGCTCACCCTGGTCCGGGATTGGATCTGCTCCCTGAAGACGGGCGGCACCTGCCAGGCCATGGCCTGGGGGCCCGACGAAATCAACTGGGACGAGGAGGTCGTCTCCATCCGCAGCCGTTTCGGGTTCCGCGGGGCGAAGTACCAGGCCCGCATCCATGCCGGCATGCTCTCGCTGCCGGCGGCCCTCGCTGCCGGAACCGTCGAGCTGCGCGACAGCCAGGGCCGCAGCGTCGCGATCCGCCCGGTCGGCGGCGGCCAGTTCCGCCTGCCCGCGGACCTGAAGCCCGGCGCCTACCTGCTGCGCACCGGATCCCACAGCTCGCTCCTGCAATACCTGCCGTAGACTCCGGAGGCGGAACGAGGCTCAGCCGTCGTTCCGCCGCCTTCCCCTGGCCGGGCGCCCGAGGCTGCGGCTTCAGGCCATGGTGTCCAGCATCTCCGCCGTGACCCC
>CBILQL010000087.1:0-11347 GCA_966238865.1 uncultured bacterium | reverse complement strand
CATGGCTCAACACCGGCACCTATGTCGGCACGCGCGTCGTCGACGCCGCGGGCAAGACCATCAAGCTGGCGGTGTACGACGTGTCGAACGTGACCTCGGCGGATCCCCCGATCCGAATCACCGATTCCCCCGGCTCCACCCACCAATCCCCGGACTGCCTGAAGCTGACCGGGTCCCGGGGGGCGGTCGTGCTGACCGAGAACGTCACCCTCGGAACCTCGTTCTCGTTCGCGAGCAAGCGGGGGACGCGGAACATCATCCCCATCACCGGCGGGACGACCAGCGGCCGGGTCGTGGGCAAGATCCTCTACGGCGGCGCCGATTACCAGTTGAACGGCCTCGACGCGCGCTACACCTTGGCCCCGAACGACGGCGAATACATCCTGGTGCGGAATTGCGGGGCCATGAACGGCCTGGTGCCGCGCTTCGAGGCGCGCGTGGCCGGCCCCTACAACTTCCTGAACGCCAACAACTTCCTGAGCTCGGAGCCGGGCGTGGGCGGCGGCGGAGTTTCCATCACCTTCTACCAGCGCCAGTAGCGCCGCCGGCAGCCGCGCGGGAGGCATGCGCAGGCTGCACCGGCCCGGCGGGGCCGGACCAGGTTCAGCCCTTGTAGTCCTTGCCGAATACCACGTCCTGGTTCTGGCCGCCGTTCAGTTCCCGGACCTGGTCCAGGTCGCGGCCGCGGTATCCGTCGGAGCGCAGCTTGGCGAAGAAAGCCCCCAGGTTGTCGAAGAACTCGGGCAGGGTCTGGGAACGGAGCACGGCGGTACGGCCCAGGAAACCGCCGGGCAGGCATTTGAGCACCCGCGCGGCCATCTGCTTGAGCTTCCCCAGCAGGCGGCCCTCGATGTCCATCTCCTCGCGGAGGAGGTCCAGGTACCAGCGGAAAATCAGCTCCTGCTCCTCCAGGGAAGGTTCGCGCGGTGCCTTGCCCTCGTACACGTCGGCGAGCTGGCCGAAGATCCAGGGATTGTGCATCGCCCCGCGGCCCACCGCCACCCCGTCCACGCCGTAGCGCTCCAGCTTGTCTATCACGTCCTCGACGCGGAGCACGTCGCCGTTGCCGATCACGGGCACGCCCGCCCGCGACTTCGCCTGGGCGATGAGATCCCAGTTGGCCAGGCCCTTGTAGCCCTGGGTGCGGGTGCGGCCATGGACGACCAGGGCATCTCCTCCCTCCCCTTCCACGACCTTCTGGGTCTCGAGGAGGTTGATGCTGTCATCGGACCAGCCGACACGCACCTTCACGGTCATGGGGATTTTCACCTGCTTCTTCACCGCGGCCAGGATGTCGCGCAGGTTTCCCAGGTCGCGCAGGAGCCCCGAACCCCCGCCCTTGCGGACGATCTTGGGGGCGGGGCAGCCGCAGTTGATCTCGACGAAATCGGCGCCGGCCTCCTCCACCATGGCGGCGCCCCAGGCCATTCGGTCGGCCTCGGCGCCGTAGATCTGGACGGTGAACGGACGCTCTTCGGGGGCGAAGGCCATCTGCCGGCAGATGCGGGGGTTGAGCCGGGTGAGCCCCTCCACGGTGACGAACTCGGAAACGAGCAGCCCGGTGCGGCCCCCGGCGATGCGGGAGATGAGGCGCCGGTAGCAGATGTCGGTGACCCCGCTCATGGGGGCCAGGTATGCGTTGGGGAAGATGCGCTTATCCCCCACCGGATAGGATCGAACCACCTTCTGCGCCCGGGCCGCCAGCGGGTGGACGGGAAGCGCCGCGCCGGCCGGGCCTGGAGGCGCGGAGACCGGGGACGCGGCAACGGCGGACGCGGACACGGCGGATGCGGAGGGATCGGGCGCGATCATGGCAATGCGCGACCGATCCCGCGGGGGATTAGCCGATGCTCCCGTAGATGGGGAACTTCTTGCACAGCTCGCGGACCTGGCCGCGGATGCTGTTCAGCTTGGACTCGTTGGCGTGGTTCTTGATCGCCTCGTCGACGAGCCCGGCGGCGATCACGGCCTCGCCGGTGCCCATGCCGCGGCTGGTCATGGCCGGGGAGCCCAGGCGGATGCCCGAGGGATCCATGGCCTTGCGGGTGTCGAAGGGGATGGTGGAGCGGCTGCATGAGATGCCCACCTTCTCGAGGGCCACCTCGGCCACCTTGCCGGTCAGGTCCTTGCTTCGCAGGTCCACCACCATCAGGTGGTTGTCGGTGCCGTCGGTGAGGATCTTGTACCCGCGGTTCATCAGCTCGCCGGCCATGGCCTGGGCGTTCCTGATGGTCTGGCGGGCGTAGTCGCGGAAGGAGGGCTGCAGGGCCTCCTTGAAGCAGACGGCCTTGGCGGCATTCACGTGATCGTGGGGGCCGCCCTGGATGCCGGGGAACACGGTGCGGTCGATGTCCTTCTGCCACTTGGCGCTGCAGAGGATGATGGCGCCGCGGGGGCCGCGCAGGGTCTTGTGGGTGGTGGTGGTGACGATGTCGAAGAACGGCACGGGGCTTTCCAGGGCCTTGCCCGCGATGAGGCCGGCGATGTGGGCGATGTCGGCGAAGGTCACGGCGCCCACCTCGTCGGCGATGCTCTTGAAGGCCTTCCAGTCGATGTCCCGGGAATAGGCGGAGAAGCCGGCGATGATCATCTTTGGGCGCTCGCGCAGGGCCACCTCGCGGACGCGGTTCATGTCGATGCGGTGGGTCTTCTCGTCCACCTCGTACTGGACGAAGCTGTAGTTGAGCCCGGAGAAATTCACCGGGTGGCCGTGGGACAGGTGGCCGCCATGGTCCAGCTTGAGGCCCAGCACCTTGTCGCCGGGCTTCACCGCCGCCATGTATACGGCCAGGTTGGCGGGCGATCCGGAGAGCGGCTGGACGTTCGCATGCTCGGAGCCGAACAGCTCCTTGGCCCGCGCCACCGCGAGGGCTTCCATCTCGTCGATGACCTCGTTGCCGCCGTAGTAGCGCTTGCCGACATAGCCTTCGCTGTACTTGTTGGTCAGCACCGACCCCATGGCCTCCATCACGGCCAGGCTGGTGTAGTTCTCGGAGGCGATGAGCTCGATGCCCTCCTCCTGGCGGAGCTGCTCCTTGGCGATGATGGCGTGGATGTCGGGGTCTACGTCCCTGAGGTGCTTCATGCGGTCCCGTCCTTGTGTTAGGCGCGGAAAGTTAGCAAAATCGCGCGACGGGAGGCCCGGAACCGTCGCCGGCTGCCGCCCTAAGCCTCGAAAGGCCCAATAAAATCAAGGAATTGGGCGGCTATTGGCGGGTGAAGGTGATGGTCTCGGTATGGGATCTGCCGTCGGTATAGTCGTCGTCGGAGACGGTGGCGACCCTGAGGGTACGGTCCGATAGCTCCAGGATCCTGAAATCGAAATGATCCCCGCCCTGCGCCGCGCCGGCGGGACGGAGCGAGAGGACATCCCCGGCCGCGTTGAGGGTCCAGGTCCCGTCCTCCGATTGCTCGGAGGTCGGGACGGATTTCATGGGACCCTCGTCCTCGGTCCAGACGCCGCCGGCCTTGAAACGGGTGATGTTGTCCCGGGACTCGACAGCGTCCTGCGTCAGCAAGTCGGTGACGAGCACGCCGTCCACGGTGATGCCGGGCTCGATGACATGCCCGGAACGCTTCCAGACCCCCTCCAGGGCCTTGGCGGCGAGGCTCGCGGCAGATTCGCCCCGGGTTCCGTCTTCTATCGCTCCGGGCTTGGCGTCGGAGTCGGCGGGTACCTGGACCACCTCTTTCGCAGTGTCCTTGTCCGCCCCCGGCGCATCCCCATCCTCGGCTGCTCCGGACGTCGCATCAGTGACATCGCCGGACTTGGCATCCGTGGCATCCCCGGACGTCGCGTCCGTGACCTCCCCGTCCGCGTCGGCTCCGGTCCCGGTCGCCACCACGACGCCGCCGGAAGCTTCCCGGGAAAGGCTGTCGGTGAGCGAGTCCTGCGCCGCGGAGTCCGCCAGGGACTGGACGCGGGAGGAGTCGGAGCTGGTCAGGGAATCCGGGGCGCAGGCTGCGAGGAGGAGGGAGGCGGCGAAGGCGGAAGGGACGGAGAAGGCGGAAATACGGTTCATGCACTATGTCCTGTATGCTGCATTGATTTTCACGTAGTCGTAACTGAGATCGCAGGTCCAATATACCCAAGTTCCGTTTCCCAGGCCCAGATCGAGGGTCAAGCTCACGTCCTTTCCTTTCATCCGCTCCGAAACGTCCTTTTCGTCGTAGATTGCGGCACCGCCATTTGCCATCACCTTGACCCCGCAGAACTCGAGGGACAATTTATCCTTGTCCAGACCCGCTCCGGACGCTCCGGCCGCGGCCGCCACGCGGCCCCAGTTCGCGTCGCCGCCGAAGAACGCGGTTTTCACGAGCGGCGAATTGGAGATGGCGCGGCAGATCGAGCGCGCGTCGTCCTCGGTCCTGGCGCCGGTAACGCGCACGGTCACGAGCTTGGTGGCGCCTTCGCCGTCGCGGACGATGCTCTTGGCCAGCTCTTCCATCACGCCGGCCAGGGCGGCGTCGAAGGCGGCCTTGTCCGCCGGCGGAAGCTCCTCGTAGGCCACGCCTGAGGCCCCGTTGGCGAGGAGCAGGGCGGTGTCGTTGGTGCTCATGTCCCCGTCGACCGAGATGGAGTTGAAGGTCTTGTCGGCGGCCCGGGCGAACGCGGCGCGATAATCCGCGGGGAGGCCGATATCGGTGGTCACGTAGGCCAGCATGGTGGCCATGTCGGGACGGATCATGCCCGCGCCCTTGGCCACGCCGCCCAGCCGCACCTCCTTGCCGCCGAGCCGCAGGGAAGCCTGCGTCCGCTTGGGGAAGGTGTCGGTGGTCATGATGGCCTGTACGAACGGGGACCGGGGGGATGCGGGGGCGAACAGCGCGCGGATGCCGGCGGCGAGCTTCTCCATCGGGAGGTATTCGCCGATGACGCCGGTGGAGGAGACCAGGACCTCGCCGGCGGCGCCGGCGGCGGCCTTCAAGGCCTCGACCTCCCGCAGCACGTCCTCGTAGCCGCGCGCGCCGGTGCAGGCGTTGGCGTTGCCGCTGTTGACCAGCACGTGGCTGAAGCGCCTCCCGACAGCCAGCGCCTGTTCGCAATACTGCACGGGCGCGGCCTTGACCGCGTTGCGGGTGAATACCCCGAAGGTCTGGGCGGGGGGGTCCGAGGCGATGACGCCGAGATCTTCCTTGCCGTTCTTCTTGATACCGCAGGCGAGTCCCCATGCCTCGAAACCCTTGGCGAAGCTGACGTCAGCGACTTCATGCATGTCTCAAAAACTCCTCAAATTGGGCCAAAATGATAGGAAAATATGAAGTCCCCGGGATAATTTTCTATTTATTTGACAGGACGGTATCACTAGGTATTTGACCTGACCACCAACTCCCAGCAGTTACAGAAGGCGGCGCGCATCCTGCGCTCCGCCTTCCGGGCGAGGATTGGCGCCGCCACGGAATGCATGACGCGCTCCGCGGGCGGGTTTTTCAGTCGACCTTGGAGCAGCATATGACGGAATCGAGACTTCCCATGACCCAGCAGTCCTATGACCGCCTGGTCCAGGAATTGGATCACCTGAAGAAGGTGGAACGTCCCCTCATCATCGAGGAGATCTCGGTCGCGCGCGCCCAGGGCGATCTCTCCGAGAACGCCGAATACCATGCCGCCAAGGAGAAGCAGGGACAGCTCGAGGACAAGATCCGCGAGTTGGAGGAGAAGATCCACCGCGCCGAGATCTTCAAGGGTCCCGCCGGCGAGAGCGACCACATCATCTTCGGCGCCGTGGTCTCGGTCAAGAACGTGGCCACCGGCAAGGTCATGGAGTACACCCTGGTAGGCCCCGAGGACGTGGACGTGGCCGCGGGCAGGATCTCCTCGGCCTCCCCCATCGGCAAGAGCCTGATGGGCCGGAAGCCCGGCGACGTGGTCGAGGCCCAGATCCCCAAGGGCACCATCAAGCTCCAGATCCTCAGCCAGAAGTGAGGGCCCTCCGCGGATGAACCTCACCGCCTTCCTGGGCAACGACGAACTGCGCAAGCAGGAGGCGCTGGAGGCCGAGGTCGCGGCCTGGACGGCGGAAGGCAACGGGGAATGCATCCGCGAGACCTATTTCGGCGAGGAGCTGAAATGGGAGGACGTGGCCGAGTCCTACCGCACCGCCGATCTCTTCGCCCCCCGCAAGGCCATCGTCGTCAAGAACTGGGACAAGCTGCATGCCGCCTCCATGAAGCACCTGGAGGAGACCTTCGCCGAGGACAACCCCCAGGCCGGCGTCTTCCTGTCCGGAGAGAAATGGGACGGGCGCTCCAAGCTGCACAAGGCCGCCGCCGCGAAGGGCCGCGTGAAGGAGTTCCGCCTCCCCTACGACAACGAGATTCCCGCCTGGCTGGGCCAGCGGGCGCAGCAGCGGTACGGCCGGAAGCTCGGCGTGCCGGAGGCCCGCCTCCTGCAGGACATCGTCGGAGGGAGGCTGGAGGAGCTCGATCACGAACTGGAGAAGCTGGACACCTTCCTCCCCAAGGGCAAGGCCGTGGCCGCCGAGGACATCGAGGAACTGGTCAGCCCCCTCAAGGCCTTCGGCAGATTCGAGTTCCAGCGCCTCATGGGGCAGCGCCGCAGGGCCGACATGCTGCCGGCCCTGCGCAGCGTCCTCGACGACGCGCCGCCGCCCTCCTCCTCCAAGGGAGCCCCGGCCATGAGCGGCCCTCCCCCGGCCTTCATGGTCGTCCAATGGCTCTTCTCCCATTTCCAGACCCTGCTGCGCATCCGCGCGCTGCTGGACGAGGGCGCCTCTCCGGACGCCATCGTCGAGGCCCTGAAGATGAACGCCTTCATCTTCCGCAAGGAGGGATACCTGGAGCAGGCGCGCCTCCGCAGCCAGGGGCAGTTCAAGAAAATCCTCGTCCGGCTGGCCCGGATGGAACGGGAGATGAAGCAGGGCCGTTACAGCCACCGGTTCGAGGTGGAGCTGGCCTTCGCGGCCCTGGCCTGAAGACCGGCCCCGGACATCTCCGCCGAGGATCCATCCATCCCCTGGCTCCCGGCTTCCGGGAATAGTACACTATCGACGGAAAACGGTTAAATTATCGGGACGGCGGCCCCGACCGGGCCGGGAACCGGAAGCGAAGGCGGGAATCCTTGAGCGTGACCACCAAGCGAGTGAAGACCGGATGCGCCGGGCTGGACGACAACCTGCGGGGCGGGCTGCTGGAAGGCTCCGCGACCCTGGTGGAGGGGTCCGCCGGCACCGGCAAGACCACCCTGGCCCTGCAGTTCATCATGCAGGGCGTGAAGGAGGGCGAGCACGGCCTCATCTTCACCTTCGAGCAGTTCCCGGAGCAGTACTACGATTGCGCCGGCGAGCTGGGGTGGGACCTGCGCAAGCTCCAGAAGGAAGGCAAGCTCCAGGTCGTGTTCACCACCCCCGAGGACTTCCTCGAGGACATCGACGATTCCGACGGCAAGGTGGCCAGGCTCATCGCCACGCACAAGACCAAGCGCCTGGCCCTCGACAGCATCACCCATTTCGAGCGGCTCTCCACCGACATCGGCAAGCTGCGCGGCATCGAGACGGAAATCGTCAACGCCGTGAAGCGCGAGGGCCTGACGGCGATTTTCCTCAAGGAGAACGCCAACGTCCTCGGCAAATGGGACGTCTCCATGAACAAGATCCCCTTCATCGTGGACACCTACATCCTGCTCCGCTACCTCGAGATGGAATCGGAGATCAAGCGCTGCATGATGGTGCTCAAGATGCGCGGCAGCGACCACGACAAGGACATCCGCGAGTACCGCATCGACAAGGGCGGGCTGATCGTGGGCGAAAAGTTCCAGGGCTGGTCGGGGATCTTCCTGGGCACCGGCATCCAGGCGCGGCCCGCTTCGAAGCGCTGAAGGCCCGGGCAACGCCCGGATCTCCGTTCCGGAGCGGAAAATCCTTTCATCGCCTTCAGAAAAGAGTTTTATTCGGGACTCCATCCTCGGAGGCCCCATGAGACTCCCTCCCCCCGCCTTCACGCGACCCCTGGCGCTGCCCCTCGTACTGGCCGCCATCGCGGCCGGCGCCCCCGGCGACAAGCCCCCTCCCAGCAGCTATTCGCCGGTGGTAGCCAAGGAACCCTTCGAGACGACGCTGTCCCGCATGAAAAAGGAGAAAGCCGCCGTCATGAAGCGGCATGCCGATCTCCTCGCCGAGCGCTACGACCTGGCCAACCGGCCCGCCAGGGGAGGGCCGGCCATGACCCGGGGAAAACCCCTGCAGGAAGGGCTGCGGGCCAGGCTGCCCAAGGGTGCGACCTGGGAACAGCTCTTCCAGGCATCGCCGGCGGACATCCGGGAGAAGGATCTCTTCCCGGCCGGCTTCCTCCCCCTCCCCCATCCCAACCATCCCGAAGGGGGGATGATTTTCCCGAAGAACCAAATCGACGCGATCAAGCGGCAGGAGCAGCGCGATCTGACCCGCTTCGATCTGGATTTCGACCTACCCGACCATTTCCTGCCGGAATTCCCCGCCCCGATCTTCCTGACCACCCGGCCCGACCTCGGGGACGTGAGCAAGGGCAAGGTCCTCGCGCTCGACAACTTCCACGCCCTGTTCAACGGCATCCTCAATCCCAAGCAGCTCGAAGGCTTGCGGCTGCTCCTCACGCCCTTCCCCCAACAGCAATTCAACGCCACCGAGGACAGGCGATCGGAGCATCCCAGCCGGGGCGTGGCATGCTTCGATTGCCACGTGAACGGGCACGCCAACGGAGCCGCCCACCTGGTCGGCGACATCCGGCCGCAGGAGTTCCGGCATCGCATCGAGACGCCCACTCTGCGCGGGGTCAACATCCAGAGGCTGTTCGGGTCCCAGCGGGCCCTCAAGTCGGTCGAGGACTTCACGGAATTCGAGCAGCGGGCCGCATATTTCGACGGGGATCCCGTGACCGCGACGAAGAAGGGGGTCAATGTCCTGGAGCGGGGCAGCCAGGTCCATTTCATGGGCGAGTTCCAGAACATCCTGGATTTCCCTCCCGCTCCAAAGCTGCGCCTGGACGGCAAGCTCGATTCAGCGAAAGCGAGCGAATCGGAACTGCGCGGCCAGAGGCTGTTCTTCGGCAAGGCCGATTGCGCCCGCTGCCACCCCGCCCCGTACTATACCGATCTCACCATGCACAACCTGAAGACCGAACGCTTCTACAAGCCGAGGACGGCCGGCGGCATGACTGCCGTCGGAGACGGTCCCATCAAGACCTTTCCCCTGCGCGGGATCAAGGACTCGCCTCCGTACCTGCACGATGGCCGGCTTCTCACCCTGGAGGATGCCGCCGCGTTCTTCAACATCGTGACGGAGGCGAAGCTCACGCCGGACGAGCTGAAGGACGTGGTCGCCTTCCTGAAACAGCTTTGAAGAGGGGGAGCGCCGCCGAAGAGGATAATCAGGGCTTGGCCGCGCTTCCGGACGGAAGCAGGGCCTTGAGATCGGCCAGTCCCTGGTACAGCTCCAGGAACTCCTCCACCCAGGCGGGATCGCCCTGGGCAAGCAGGCCGAGCACGCCCTCGAGATTCTGGCGATCGTTGTAGGGGCCGATGGGACCTGCGAATTGCGCCTGCACGGGCACGAAGCCCGGGCCGCTGCGCCGCACCAGCACCGCCTTCTGGGACTTGAGGATGCGGCCGTAGAGGCGGCGCCGCAGATCGGAGAGGGCGAGATCCGCCCGGCGCGCCGCGGCCTCGCCGCTGCCCGCCAGCGTCCGGTTCCATTTGGCCAGGCCGTCCCGGTACGCCTTCCGCTCAAGGGCGGTCAAGCGCCGGCCATGGCGTTCCAGGACGGAAGCGGCGTCGCGGACGCGCTCCTCGCGCCAGCGCGCGCGCAGGCCGTCGAGGGGCGCCGCGCGGCCGGCTTCCGGGGCCGCGGAATCCGCGCTCCCGGAGTCCGCGCCGGCCGATGCCGCGGAAGCTTCGGCCTCCAGGGCCGCCGACACCTTGTCCAGGCAATAGGCGGCCGAGCGCCCGTTGCCGGAGCGCAGGAAGCCCATCCCGCTGCGGAGCAGGCCGTCCAGGTACGCGCGCCTGTGGGCCGGGCCGGGGTAACCGGCGAGTTTCCCCGCCAGGGCTTCGCCGCGGGCCTGCGCCTCGGCCAGCGCCGGATCGGGAACGGCCTCCGGGGCGCCAGCGGCGGGCGCACCCGGTGCGTCTGCGCCTGCGGCGGGCGCGGCGGTTTCCTCAGCCTGCGAATCCGGCGGGGTCGTGGCGTCCATGGTCGATGTCCCCGCTCAGGGCAGGGAGGCCACCTCGTTCTCGGGGGAGGGAGCCTGGGACGCCTTGGCCTGGGCGTCGGCGGAGCCGCTCCGGCCTTCGGCCTGCGCCAGGACTTCCATCAGGATTTCCTGGGTCTTCATGGCGTTCTCGGCCAGGGTCTCGGCGGAGCGCTCCTGGAACGACGCCAGCGCGCGTCCCAGGTCGGCCAGGAAGGCATGGTAGCCTTCCCCGGCCCTGGCCTGGCTGTCCAGCCGCTCCAGCAGGGTCGAGAGGCCGGTGTTGAGCATGGCCACACCCGCCTGCATCTCGGCCTGGTTGACCTGGGAGAGATGCGCGAGCTCCTGCAGGTCCCGGCTGCCGCGCTGCACGCCCTCGGCCAGATCGGAAACCTTCCCCGCCACCTCCAGTCCGAGCTGCCCCTGGGCCTCAAGTAGGCGGGCGGCCTCGGCCACCGCATCCTTCTGTGCCCGCGAGAACTCGGCCACCAGGGCTTCGCGGCCGGCGTCGCCCTTCTCCTGCACGTCCCGGACCAGCGCCGTCGACGCTTCGCGGATTTTCTCCAGCCCCTCCTCGAAGGCGGAAGCCGCTTCGCGCAGGGACGCGACCTGGGCTTCGAGGCCGGCGGTGAGGCCCGAGGCCGCGGCGGCGAACCCGTCGGCCAGGGCCCCGGATTCGCTCTGCAGGGCGCTCAGCAGCTTCTCTTCCAGCGCCTGGGACCGGGCGTCCCAGCCCGACAGCAATTGCGCGGCGTCGCCGGCCCAGGCCTTGCGGCCCTCCTCGGCGGCCTGTGCGCCTTCGGCAGCCAGGGTCTTGAGTTCCGCGGTGACGGATGCGGCCAGGCTCTCGTTCTTGAGGGCGAACTCGCGCTGGGAGCGGCGCATCTCCTCCCACAGGGCCTTGGAGCCCTCCGCCTCGGCGCGGGACTTCTCCCGGTCCTCCGCCAGGGAGGCTTCCAGGGCCTGGAGCGGCGCGCGCAGGTGCTTGTCGAGGCTGTCGGCGATGAGCGCTGTGCCCCGGGTCGCGGCCTGGGCGCCCTGCTCGGAGGCCTGCTGAGCCATGGCGGCGATGCGATCGGCCTGCTCGCGGGTCTTGGCCTCCCAGGCGTCGAGCAGCGTCTTCATGGAATCGACCGGGGCCTTGAAGTTCTTCGCGATGCTGTCG
>CBILQL010000086.1:0-11354 GCA_966238865.1 uncultured bacterium | reverse complement strand
GGGTCCATCGGCTTGGGTGGCGCCATCGGGATGATGTTCGTGCTGCTCAAGATCGAGCTGTTCCTGCCCATCGTGGGTGTGGTGTTCCTGGCGGAGGCCCTCTCGGTGCTCCTCCAGATCAGCGGGTTCAAGATCACCAAGCGCCTCAGCAAGGACGGCGCCGGCCGGCGCCTGTTCCTGCGGGCCCCCCTGCACCACCATTACCAGATGAAGTGGAAGGATCGTTTCGAATCGAACCAGGCGCTGAACTCCAAGATCGCCTGGAGGTTCCACCTGGTGTCCATCCTGGCGCTCATCCTGGGATCCCTCATCCTGTTCAAGGTGCGGTGAGGGATCCCCGGAGGAGGGCCGCCGCGATCGTCACAGCATCGGAAGCCCTATGTCCAGGACCGCGGTCCAGCTGTCGGCGTCGGCTTCGCCGGGGAGCTGGTCCCCGTAGACGGGCCGGTAAGTCACGCGCGGCTGCAGGCTGAAGCTCTTTGCCTCCCATTCCAGGCCGGCGGACAGCGGCGTCGCGAAGGTCAGGCCGTCCTGCAGATCGTCCGTCCCGAAATATCCGCCGTATCCCACGCCCGCCAGGGCGAACAGGCTCACGTTCTCCCGCTGCGGGGTGCTGGCCTTGACGCCCAGGTCCGCGAGCAGCGGGATGACGGTTTCGTTCCCGTCGTCCGCCTCGCTGAAGGCGGTTTGCAGGGAGGCCTCCAAACCGAGGGGCCGGGTGGCCTGGTAGTCGTACCGGCCGTCGATGGCGAAGCCCGCGTCCGGAGCGTCCGAATCGAGATAGGTCGCGGCGCCCGCTCCGACGCTGAACTCGCCCTTTGCCTTATCGAAATTCCGGATGTTCCCTTCGGCCTCGTGGTAGGTCTCCCTGGCTTCCTGGGTGTAGTCGGTCTCCGCGCGCGCCGGCCGGCTGCACAGGAAGGCGCCCGCCAGCCCCGCGATGGCCAGGGCCCTGAATCCAGGCCGCGGCAGGGCGATTGCATGATTGGATAGCATATTTCCCTCCATTCCACGGGCCTGCGCCGCCTCCCGCAAGGGACGTGCCGTCCGGCTTCCGCTCGCTGTCACGGGGCTGCGGGGCGGGCCCTATTATGAAAAAACCTTCCCCGGCACGGTTTTCAAAACCCAAACCCGACACATTTTCCTGTACGGAAACCCGACCGCGAAAATCCTATCTTTGGGGCGGCCGTGACCGGCGGGAGACGGGCCAGGATCGACCGGATCATCCGTCAGGATCGACCCGTAAGGATCGACCGGACACTCCATAAGGCCCTTGCCGCCGGCCGAGAGGGAATAGCATGTCCGATACGTCCAAGCTGAAGCAGGCCCGCGAGATCCTCGCGCGGCATGGCCAGGAACATCTGCTCGCCTTCCACGGGGAACTGTCAGAACCGGCGCAGGACTCCCTGGTCGATCAGATACTCTCGGTGGATTACGCGGCGGTCGCCGCCCTGCACCGCGACCTGGTGAAGGGAGGCGCCCCGCAGGCGGGCCCAGAAGGCACTGCCGAGCCGCTGTCCGCCAAAGCCTGGAACGACTTCCCCATCTCTGAACGCGCCGCCATGGCCAACCAGGGCATGCGGGCCCTGCGCGAAGGCAAGGTGGCGGCCTTCCTGGTGGCCGGCGGCCAGGGCACGCGCCTCGGCCACGACGGGCCCAAGGGCGTGTTCGACATCGGCCTGCCGTCGCGCAAGTCCCTTTTCCAGCTCCAGGCCGAGCGCATCATGCGCCTGTCCCGGCAGGCGGGCAAGGCCATCCCCTGGTACATCATGACCAGCGAGGAGAACCACGCCGAGACCACAGCCTTCTTCCGGGATCGCCGCCACTTCGGGCTGCCGGAGCGGGACATCATCTTCTTCAAGCAGGCCCAGCTCCCGCTCGTGGACGGGGAGGGCAGAATCCTCCTCGCCGCCAAGGACAGGCTGTCGCTCGGCCCCAACGGGAACGGCGGCTGCTTCCTGGCACTCAAGGAAAGCGGCGCCCTGGACGACATGAAGCGCCGGGGCGTCGAGCACGTTTTCTTCTACAGCGTCGACAACGCCCTGGTCAAGGTCTGCGACCCCCATTTCATCGGCTTCGCCATGGCCTCGGGGCTGCCCGCCGCGAGCAAGGCGGTGGTCAAGGCCGGCCCCGGCGAGAAGGTGGGCGTGCTCTGCACCCGGGGCGGACGCCCCGCCGTGATCGAATACTCGGAAATGACCCCGGAGATGCTCGAGGCGCGGGACGCCTCGGGCCGGCTGCGCTTCGAATCCGCCAACATCGCCATCCACCTCTTCTCCCGCGACTTCCTGGAGAGGGGCGCGGGGGCGGCCCTCCCCTACCACGTGGCCCACAAGAGGATCGCCCACCTGGGCCCGGACGGCACCCTGGTAACGCCCACGTCACCCAACGCCTGGAAGTTCGAGCTCTTCATGTTCGACCTCTTCCCCCTGGCGGAGGGGATGGCCGGCCTGCTGGTGGAACGGGAGGAGGAGTTCGCCCCGGTCAAGAACCGGGACGGCGTCGACAGCCCCGCCTCGGCGCGGGAGCTGCTGCTCGGCCTGCACCGGCGCTGGGCGCTGGCCGCCGGACTCTCCGAGGAGGAACTCAGGGGGAAGGTGGTGGAAATCTCCCCCCTCACCTCCTATGCGGGGGAGAGCGTGAACCCGGCGGTGATCCGGTCGCAGTTGGGGAATCCGGTCATCCACGTGTGAGCACGCACGAGGTTTTCCGGCCGTTTCAGCCGGCCGCATTTAATAAAGAATAAACTTTACTTTATTTCCGATCCGAGCTATATTGAAAGCATGGCCCCTTCCAGCACCCGGCATTCCATCCTCGACATCCTGAAGCGCGAAGGCCCGCAGGACGCGGCCACCTTGGCCCGCCGGCTGGGCATCACCCCCATGGCGGTGGGACTGCAGCTTTCGGCCCTGGAAGAGGAGAAGCTCGTATCCTCCCGCCCCGAGCAGAGCAAGACCCCCAAGCGCGGCCGTCCGGTGCAGATCTGGAGCCTCACGGATGCGGCGGTCCGGATCTTCCCGGACGCCCATGCCCTGCTCACCGTGGGGCTGCTGACCTCCCTCCAGGAGGTGTACGGGCCGCAGGGATTCCAGAGGCTGCTGGACGCCCGCACGCGGCAGCAGATGGATGAATACCGCCAGTCCATGCCCGGGGATGCCTCCCTCAAGGATCGGGTCAAGGCCCTGGCCAGGGTCCGGGACCGGGAAGGCTATATGACGGAAGTTTCCCAGACCTCCGGCGGCGGCTTCATGCTCATCGAGAACCACTGCCCCATCTGCACGGCCGCGAAGGCCTGCCAAGGCTTCTGCGAGAGCGAGCAGCGGGTGTTCCAGGGGCTGCTCGGCCCCGGCGTGGACGTCGTACGAAAGGAGCACATCCTCTCGGGCTCGCGGCGCTGCGCCTACCTCATCAGCCCAGCGAAAGGAGCGATGTGACATGCGTCCCTCGCATACCGCCAAGCGTCTCACCGGCAAGCAGATCCTCATCACCGGCGCGTCCCGGGGCCTGGGCCGGCAATTGGCCCTCGATTTCGCCCGCGAGGACGCCCAGTCCCTGGCCCTGGTGGCCAGGAGCGCCGACCGGCTGTACCAGCTCCGCGAGGAGATCCGCGCCATCGCCCCCAGGGCCCGCGTGCTGGCGCTCGGCGCCGACCTCGCCGACCCCGCGGACGTGGAGCGGGTGGCCGCCGCCGCGCTCGCCGAGCTGGGAGGCCGCGTGGACGTGCTGGTGAACAACGCCTCGGTGCTGGGCCCCTCCCCCATGCCGTATCTCCTGGATTACCCCGTGGAGGAGTTCCGCCGCGTGCTCGACACCAACCTGGTCGCGCCTTTCCTGCTGACCCGCAAGATCCTGCCGGCCATGCTGGAGGCGGGCGGCTCGATCATCAACGTGACCAGCGACGCCGGCATCCACGGCTACGCCGGCTGGGGGGCCTACGGCATCTCCAAGTTCGGCTTGGAAGGGCTTTCCCGCACCTGGGCCGCGGAGCTGGACGGCACTCCCATCCGCGTCAACTGGGTGGATCCGGGCAACATGGACACCGACATGCACCGCGCCGCCGAGCCCGGCGAGGATCCGTCCCAATGGCCTGATCCCTCCGAGGTCACCGGCATCTTCCTCTGGCTGGCCTCCGACGAGAGCCGCAACGTGAGCGGGCGCCGCTTCATGGCCCAGGAGGACTGGCGCATGGAGCCCCAGGCCGCGGAGGCGGATCCCGGGCGCTAGGGTCTGAGCGCCAGGCCCGGCGCCGGAGGACGATCGACATGGTGCGCAAGGCGGCATTCGCGTTCGACCTGCCCGACGAACTCGCGGCCAAGGAGCCCCCGGAACGGCGCGGCCTGGCCCGGGACGGGGTCCGCCTGCTGGCCGCGGATCGCCGCGGGGGCGCCATCCGCCACGGCCGCTTTCACGACCTGCCGGATTTCCTGCGGCCGGGCGACTGCCTGGTCCTGAATGCCAGCCGCACTTTGCCCGCCAGCCTCGCCGCGCGCCTGTGCGGGCCCGCCGCGGAGGGCCACGGCGCAGCCGGGTACCATGGGGGCCGCAGGGGCGCGTCGGTGGAGGTCCGCCTGGCGCGGCGCCTCGACGCGGACCTCTGGTCGGCGCTGCTGCTGGACGCCTTCGAGAACCCGCTGGCGGGAGCGCTGGACGGGGAACTCGCCTTCGGCCCGGTGACGGCCCGCATCGAGGGCGCGGACCCCGACAATCCGCGCCTGCGCCGGATCCGCTTCGGCCTGCGGGGACAGCCGCTGATGGAGGCCCTGAGCCGCCTGGGGAAACCGGTGCGCTACTGGTACGCGGATCGGCCGTGGGACCTCGACTGGTACCAGACGGTGTTCGCGCGGGAGCCCGGATCCATGGAGATGCCCTCGGCGGGCCGGGCCTTCACCTGGGAGCTGCTGCTCAAGCTGCGGAAGCGCGGCATCCGCACCGCCTTCCTGGTGCTGCACGCCGGCCTCTCCTCCTACATGGACGGGGAGTTCGACGCCACCCATCCGGTGTCGACGGAGCCGTACCGCATCGGACCGGCGGCCGCGGAGGCGGTGAACGCCGCCAAGACCGCGGGCGGCCGCATCGTGGCCGTGGGCACCACGGCCGTGCGGGCCCTGGAAAGCGCCGCGGACGCCGGGGGCCGGGTGCGCGCCGGGGAGGCGTCGACGGCCCTGCGCATCACCGCCGCTCATGCCTTGCAGGTCGCCGACGGCCTCATCACCGGCTTCCACGAGCCGGAGGCGAGCCATCTCGATCTGCTGTCGGCCTTCCTCCCGCCGGAGGGCCTGGGCCGCGTCTACGCGGAGGCCCTGCGGGAGAAGTATCTCTGGCACGAATTCGGGGACCTGAACCTCATCCTGTGAGGCCGGCCGGCCTGCTTACTTGGCGGCGGCCGGGGCGGCCGAACCCGCGGCACCCGTGCCCTGGCCGGCGTCGACGCCCGCGGCCGGGGCGGCAGCCTGTTCCGCCTTGAGGGCGGCGGACTTGTCCTCGGAGACCTGCTTCAGGGAAGCCAGGCCCTTCTCGAAATAGGGGCCGACCATCTTGTCCACCATCAGGTTCATATAGCGCTTCACAGGGTTCATGCCCTGATCGCCGTACATCTGCTGGGTGACCTTGACCGCGTCGCTCTCCTGGGAAAACATCCACTTGGCCTCGGACGTCCCCATGCCGCCGAAGTCGAGGTGGATGTCGATGGTGGAATTGGGCACGCTTTCCACGATGGTCTGGGTACCTTCGCCCATGTCCTTGGAAGTCCAGGAGGAGGAGGCGCCCTTTCCGGCGGAGGGCTCGCTGTACTTGATGACCATGGTGGGATCCTTCCAGGGGGACCAGGCCTCGTTCTTCCTGAGATCGTTCACCTGGTCGAAGACCACGTCGATGGGAGCCTGTATGGTCACGCTGCGCTCCACCTTGTAGGCGCTGGGCAGCAGCAGGCCGACGGCCATCACGAGGGCGATGAGCACGATCAGTCCGATGACGATGTTCTTGAGGATTTTCATGGGGAAGCCTCCGTTCCGGGGAGCCCGAAAGTTAACAATTTATAGATTAGCAGGATGCTCGCAACCGCCCTGGCGGCCTGGCTGGCCGCCGCCCAGCCCGCCGCGACAGCCTCGCTACCCGCGGCGTCCGCCTCTCCCAAGGCCCTGGCCGCTTCCCATCCTGCCGGAGCCGCTTCCCACCCCGCGTTCGATTCCACCCGATCGTACCGCTACCTGAAGGAGCAATGCGCCCTGGGGCCGCGCAATCCCGGGAGCGAAGGCCATCGGCGCGCCATCGACTATTTCCTGAAGCATTTTTCCGACCTCGGGCTCCCCGCGGTGCCGCAGAAGTTCACGCACCGCGATCGGGAGGACGGGCGGCCGGTCGAGCTCACCAACATCATCGTAACCGTCAAGGGACGGGATGCCAAGGCGCCCGGCGTGCTGTTCTGCGCCCACTGGGACACACGCCCCCGCGCGGACATGGATCCCAACCCCATCCTGCAGGACCGGCCCATCCTGGGCGCCAATGACGGCGCCTCCGGAGTCGCCGTCCTCATGGAATTGGCCAACCTCTTCAAGGCCAGGGCGCCGGCCCGCACGGTGACCCTGGTCCTCTTCGACGGGGAGGATTACGGGAAGAGCGGATCCCTGGACGAGTACTTCCTGGGCGCCCGCCACTACGCCGAAAACCTCCCCAATCCCCGGCCCGGCTACGCCGTGCTGCTGGACATGGTGGGCGACAAGGACCTCTCCCTGCCCATGGAGCGGAACTCCCTGGCCCAGGCCCCGGACCTGGTCCGCAAGATCTGGGCGCGGGCCCGGGATCTCGGGCTCGACGCCTTCAAGGCGCAGCCCGGCGACGTGGTCTACGACGATCACATCCCCTTGCTGGCCAAGGGCCTGCCTGCAATCGACATCATCGACTTCACCTACCCCGCCTGGCATACCCAGGCCGACACCCCGGACAATTGCTCGGCCCACAGCCTGGGCGTGGTGGGCCGCCTGGTGGCGAGCCTTGCGTACAAGCCGCTTCCCTGATCCCCCTGCGGTCGCCCGGAGCCAGGCGGGCATCCGCCGCCGCCCGGACATCCGCCGCCTCCCGGGTATCCGGAGCCTACTGGGCCTTGCCTGCGTGGCTCTCCTGCGAGCCCTGCGCATGCTGCCCGTCCCGCTGGTCGAGTCCGCCCTGCGCCCTCTGCTCCCGGCCTACCCCGCCCTGCGGCCATCCCAGGCGCGCCGCCTGCGGGCCCTGTTCGCCGCCTCGCCCTTCGCGGGCCGCCTCACGGTAGCCGGCTACTACCGGCTGCGCCTTTCGTTGCTGCTCCGGGGGCTGGCCTTGCACGGCCGTCCTCTCGCGGGCCGGCGGATCGACGTCGCGGGCGAGGAGCATTACCAGGCGGCCCTCGCCTCCGGAAAACCCGTCGCCCTCCTGGGCCTGCACATGGGGCTGCTGGAAATCCTCCACCGCCTGCCGGAAACGCCCGCGGGCCGGCCTTTCCGGATCCTCGTCGCGCCGGCCTTCGCCCCGGCCCTGTCCCGCTACCTCGCCTGGGGGCGCGAACAGGACGGCAAGCGCATCCTGTCCAACACGGCCGCCGCCGCGGGCCTGCGCGAGGTGACCGCCGCGCGCGGCGTCCTGGCCTTCATGGCCGACCAGCACCCGGGCGAGCCCGAGGCCTGGCTCCGCCTGTGGGATCGCATCGAGATGCCCTACCCCGCCCGGCTCCTGGCCTTCCTGGCGCGCCGCGGCTTCCGCATCCTCCCGGTCGCCACCTGGCAGTCCGCCGGCGGCGCCACGGCCTTCAGGTTCCACCCCCCCTGGCCCGAAGGCGCCGACCCGGAGGCGTCCCTGCGCGCCTTCCTCGAAAGCGCCATCGCCGAGGCTCCCGACCAATGGAATTGGTCCTATGGCAAGCTGAGGGCCGCAGGGCCGGCCGGAATGCAGACCAGTCCACAACCCGTGGGGAACTAAAAGGGACGGGTCCCAGGACCCGTCCCATCGTGTATTCGCCTTGCTGAGGAGCTGCAACCTCGCCGGGCCCCATCCTGCCCTGCAGAGACCCAACCTACCTTGCTGAGACCCTGCCGCACCGCCCTTTCCAGATAGGTGGGAGCTCCGAGCCGGCGCATGCCGGCGAGGAGAGCGGTCGAGAAACATTCCCTTTGCGCGCAGCGCATTGGGTATGTTTCCGTTCAAATCATCGATACTCTGCAGGCACCAGCACCTCGTCACCGCCGTGCTTCCGGAAGGCCTTGAACATGTCCTTGGCCTCCTTCTTGTTGTACTTCTTGTCGGCGACGGCGCCGATGTAGAAGTACGGGGTGGCCTCGTCCGGGCAGATGGAGAGCGCGTAGGTCGAGTTCGACTTGCTCGTCTCGTAGTTGCCCGAGGCGAAGTTGATCTTGGCGGAGCTGATGAGCAGCTCGCAGGAATTGGGGTTCTCCTGCAGGGCCTTCTTGGTGAGGGCCAGAGCCTCCGGCTTGCGGTTCTGGGCCAGGAGCACGTCGGCCATGGCCATCACCGCGGCGGGCAGCCCCGGGTTGAGCTCCAGGGCCTTGCGCGCGTGGCGCTCGGCATCGCCGGGCTTGCGGAGCTTGAGCAGGACCTTGGCCAGCGCCGCCGAAGCCTCGGCGGAGGGATCGGCCACCACCGACTTCTGCAGGAAGTTCTCGGCCGCCTCCCACTTCTTCTCGGACTCGAACGCCATGCCCAGGCCCAGGAAGCCCTTGGCCTGCCAGGCCGTGTTCGAGTGCTGGGACAGCTCCTTGAAGTAGTTCTTGGCGTCGTTGGTGCGGCCCTCCTTCATCAGGCACAGCCCGGTGTGGAAGACCGACTCCATGTAGTCGGGGTTGTACTTGAGGGCCTGGTCGAAGTCCTTCTTGGCCTTCCCGTAGTTCCGCTCCTGGTACCAGCTCATGCCGCGGTAGTGGTAGTACCCGGCATGGTACCTGTTGGCCCGGATGAGGCGCTCCAGGATCTCGCGGGCCTTCTCCTGGTCGAAGGTGGCGATGCGCGCCTTGGCGAGGGCGAACTGGACCGTGGTGTCGTTCTTGTGATCCGACACCTCGATCATGCGGATGGCCTCCTTGCCGTTGCCCTTGTGGAGCTGCAGCTCGGCCAGCTTGGCGAGCACCGGGGCGGAAGGGTCCTTGGCGTAGACGGCGTTGAACTCCGCCAGGGCGGCCTCGTTGCGGCCCATGTGCATGAGGCATTCTCCGTACATCAGGCGGCCCTGGGTGGTGAGGGTTCCCTTGATGGGCTCCAGCAGCTTGGCCGCGGCCGCGTACTCGTCCTTGTTGAAGCTCATGCGGGCCAGGGCCTCGGTGTAGTCGGGATTGGCCGGCGCCAGCAGCTGGGCCTTCTTGACGTAATCCTCGGCCACGCCGGGCTGGTTGCGGTCCAGGGCGATCTGCCCGAGCCAGAACCAGGCCTGGTGGTTGCGGGGGTCCTTCTTGGTCATCTCGGTGAGGATGCCCTCGGCCTTCTCCGAGTTGCCCTCCTCCTTGTAGATGCGGGCCAGGCTGGTCAGGAGCTTCATGTCCTTGAGCCCGAGGTCCAGGGCGCGCTGCAGCGACTTCTTGGCGTCCGGGATGCGCTTGATCTCGAGCAGGCAGTAGCCGAAGTTGGCCCACGCCGTCTTGCTGCCCGGCTCGTTGGCGGTGATGCGGGCGTACAGTGCCGCCGCCTCGCCGTACTTGCGCTCCTCGAAGCGGATGGCCGCGAGGGCCACGCAGGCCTCCATGTTGTTGGAGTCGAGCGCCATCACGTCGGCGTAGGCCGCCGGCAGCTCGGCCTCGTTGCCCAGCTCCTTGGCGAGCTGCATCTTGGACACGGCCACGTGGGTGCTCTTCGGGTTCAGCTTGAAGGACTTCTTGAAGGCCGAGAGGGCCGAGGCCGCGCGCTTCTCGGCGCGGTAGGCGTCTCCCAGGGACCGCCAGGCGCCGGCGCTGTCCGGGTACTTGGCAAGGCCTATCTCCAGCATCTTGACGGCGGGACCGTAGCTCTTGCGCCCGGCCAGGATCATGCCGAGGTTCATGTTGGACGCCGGATGGGTCGGGTTCTTCTTCAGGATGGATTCGTACTGGACCTCGGCCTTCTTGACGTCACCCCCCCGGCGGTACAGCTCCGCCAGCTCGACGCGGTAGTCGAGGTTGGCCGGCACGGCGGCGATGAGCCGCTCCAGGATGGCCTGGGTGCCCGCGGCGTCGTTGGTCTTCTTGTACAGACCGTACAGCTCGGCCAGCACCTTGGTGTCCTTGGTCTTCTTGTAGTAGGCCTCGTAGGCCTCGATGGCCTTGTTCGGCTCCCGCCTCTGGATGTAGGCCTCGCCCAGCATGCCGAGGGCGTCGGGGCGGCTGTCGTCGACGCGGGCCAGGTTGTCGATGACGCCGTCCCAGTTCTTCTCCTCGAAGGAGATCTTGCCCAGGTAGTAATGGGCCTCCTCGCTGCGGTTGTTGCGGACGTAGGCTTCCAGGATCTCCTTGGCCTTCTGGCGGTTTTTGTTCTCGTAGAACAGGATGGCCAGGGGCAGGGAGCGCTTGGACTCCTCCGGGAACTTGCGCATCAGGGTCGGGGCCAGGGAGGCGGCCTTGTCCCGCTGTCCGGTCTTGAAGTACCCGTCCAGCAGCAGGAAGGACATCTCGGCGTCCAGGCCGTCCTTGAGGAGCGGCTTCTCCAGGATGCGCACCGCCTCGCCGGGGTTCTTGAGCTCCGACTCCAGGCGGGCCAGGTTGTAGGCGTAGCCCTTGTCCGCGGGCTTGAGGCCGTACAGGATGCGGGCCCGATCGCGGGCCAGCGGCTTGTTCTTGTCGCCGAGCATGTAGATGCCGTAGAGGGCCTTGTTGATCTCCTCGTTGTTGCGCATGCTCTTGTCGGCGACCAGCAGGGGCGTCTTGGCCTTGGCCAGGTTGCCGGCGGCGAACTGCATGAGGCCGAATTCCTTCTGGTAGACCGGGTTGGTGCCGTTCAAGGCCACCGCCTTGGTCAGGAGCTCCAGGGCCTTGTCCTTGTTCCCGACCTTCCTATGGGCCATGGCGGCCCGGTAGGCGAGGTCGGCGTTCTTGGGCTGCAGGCCCGACAGGCGCTCGAGCGCCTCGGCCAGCTTGGAGTCGTTCTTGGTCTGGGTGTAATGATCGACCAGCAGGGTCCAGGGGCGGGCGTCGTCGCCGTCCAGGGAGGCCCAGCGCTGCAGGAGCTCCGGGGCCTCGTCGGACTTGCGCAGGAGCACCGCGATTTCCGCCGCGTTCCGCAGGGCGGGGACGTTGTTGCGATCCTTCGAGAGGATCTGCTTGTAGAGATCGAGCGCCCGCTGGGTCTTCCCCTGGGTCTGGGCGTAGTCGTACTTCAGGGACAGGTCGTCCGGGAAGCTCTCGACGGCT
>CBILQL010000085.1:0-11369 GCA_966238865.1 uncultured bacterium | reverse complement strand
TCCTGACCCGCGATCCGCTGGCGCTGGCCGCCCGCCCGGACGTCGACGTCCTCGTGGAGGTGGCCGGCGGCGAGGATCACCCCCGCGCCTGGGTCGAGGCCGCCCTCAAGGCCGGAAAGCACGTCGTCACCGCCAACAAGGCCCTCCTGGCCAGGCACGGCAAGGACCTCTTCCCCCTGGCGGAGAAGAGCGGCCGCTTCCTCCTCTTCGAGGCCGCGGTGGGCGGCGGCATCCCCATCATCCGCACCCTGCAGGAGAGCTTCGTCGCCAACGACATCCACGGCCTGGCCTGCATCATCAACGGCACCTGCAACTACATCCTCACCGAGATGACGGTCAAGAAACTGTCCTTCGAGGCCGCCCTCAAGGACGCCCAGGCCCTCGGCTACGCCGAGGCCGATCCCGCCTTCGACATCGAAGGCACGGACGCGGCCCACAAGGTGGCCCTCCTCGCCTCCCTGTGCTACGGCCGCTACGTCGACTACGCGAGCATGTCGGTGGAGGGCATCACCACCGTCTCGGCCCTGGACATCCAGATGGCCGAGGAGATGGGCTTCGCCATCAAGCTGCTGGGCGTGGTGTCCCAGGACAAGGCGGGCGCCATCCAGGCCAACGTCTATCCCGCCCTGCTCGAGAAGAAGCACCAGCTCGCCACCGTCAACGGCGTGCTCAACGCCGTCTTCCTCAAGACCTCCGCCATCGGGCCCATCCTGCTCACCGGCGCCGGCGCCGGCAGCCTGCCCACCGCCAGCTCCGTGGTCTCGGACCTGGTGTCCCTGGCCCGGCAGCTCGCCACCGGCAATCCCCGCCCCTTCCCCATGGGGTATTTCTCCCCCCAGGGCCGCGCCGAACTCCTGCCCATCGGCGAGCTGGAGACGGAGTTCTACCTGCGGCTCACCGCCGTGGACAAGCCCGGCGTGCTGGCCAAGGTCACCGCCATCCTGGGGGAGGAGGGCATCTCCATCCGCGCCCTGATGCAGAAGCCCGAGCACGACCCCGAGAACGTGCCGGTCATCTTCCTCACCCATGCTACCAAGGACTCCCGCGTGGCCGGGGCCCTGAAGCGCATCGACGCCCTCGACATCATCCGCGCGCCGACACAAGTGCTGCGGTTCTACCGCTGAGAGGGAGACTTCCCAGAGCGACCATCGACAGGGGAAATGGGCGGCTGGGTCCCATCCAGGGCCGGCAACCCGCCGCCTCCCGTTTGGATTCGGGCCCCATCGGCCTTGCCGATGGGAAGGCATCAAGACGCTATTCCAGGTTCTCCAGGTCCAGCAAATCCTGGGTCCGGCCGGTCGCCTTTTTGTTCTTGAGCAGGAGGGGCTTCGAAATGATGGGGATTTTCATCCCGTAGAAATCGTCCACGACAAGCGAGGAGAATACTTCCTCGTTGGTCACTCCGTCGAGAGAAGTGATGACATCGATCCGCAAGGGCGGATAACCCAGTTGGAGGACGCTGGCCTCGGCCTGTAGATCCTTTTCCGTAATCGAAAGACTCCCGAATCCGAACCGTTTCAAGACCAGGATCACCTTGGCGGAGTTCGCCGGTGATGGGCGGATGAGGATATCCATATCGCCCGTGAATCGCGGATACCCGTGATACGCGACCGCATACCCGCCTACGAGGGCGAACTCAACCTCTTCTTCGATGAGTAAGGCTAAGAACTCTTTGAAATTCTGGTTCAGGCTGCTGCCGGATTTCAAAATATTGCCTCCGCAGTATTTCCATGGCTTCCAGCCTTTGGGATGGCGTCTGGGATCTCCAGAACTCCCTATCGCCGGAGGAGTCGTGGAGCTTCCTCAAGATGGCCCGGGTCGGTTGGCCGTTGGCAGGGTCGGTTCGCTCCATCCTGGTTGTCTCCGGGGCTTCCCATCAATCCTATCATACCAAAAATAGACTTTCCGGTTCGAATAGTCCTGTACCGCGCCGTACGGGTCCGCGCGCTATCCGGGGAATGGGCGGCCCGATCCTTTGTAAATTAGGCCCGGGAAGCGGTCCGGGATGCTCGCCAGAAAATTCGAAAAATACCTCACCTTCGCGTCCGACGTCGCCTCCTTCAACCTGGCCTTCGCGGGCATCTTCTGGCTCCGCTACAAGAGCGGCTTCTTCCCCGAGTCCTTCAACCCCGCCAAGGACTTCTCCCAGTTCACCCAGATAGCCTTCATCCTCTCCCTGCTCTGGATCGCCTACTTCTTCGTGAACGGCCTCTACCGCGACTGGTACCTGCAATCGCGGGCGGTGCAGCTCGGCGTGGTGTCCAAGGAGATCACCATCGGCTGCCTGGTCATCTTCCTGGTCACCACCGGCGCCGACATCCTGGACGCGGTGCACAATGGGAAGCTCAACCACGTGTTCACCTGGTCGCGGGCGGCATCCTTCGCGTCCTATTGGCTCACCTTCCTCGTCTCCGTGAACGGCTTCCGCATGGGCGTACAATCCCTGGTGCGGCGACTCCTGCGCAAGGGCATCGGGCTGGAGCGGCTCCTCATCCTGGGGGCCACGGAAGCCGGGCGCGCCATCAAGGACGAGCTGACCACCACCCCGGAGATGGGCTACAAGGTGTTCGGCTTCGTGGACGAGAGCGCCGGCTCCAAGGAGCGCGTCTTCGAGGGCCTCCCGGTGCTCGGCAAGTACGCGGACCTGCCGCGCCTGGTGCAGGAGCACCGCATCGGCGCCCTCATCATCAGCCACGAGAGCACCTCCCACAACGAGATCCTGCGGGTGCTCTCCCAGGTGGCCGAGTTCCCGCTCTCCATCTTCATCGTCCCCGATCTCTACGACGCCGCCAGCGGCCATTTCAAGACCAGCGCCGTCCACGGCATGACCCTCAAGGTGCTCTTCCCCGAGCACATGCCCGCCTGGGAGGCCAAGCTCAAGCGCCTCCTGGACATCGGCGTCTCGGTCGCGGTGATGGCCCTGGGCCTCCCGGTCTACCTGCTCACCGCCATCGCCATCAAGCTGGATTCGAAGGGCCCGGTCTTCTACAGCCAGGAGCGCATCGGGCAATACGGGAGGCGCATCTTCATCCACAAGTTCCGCACCATGCGCACCGACGCCGAGAAGGCGGGCCCGCAATGGGCCACGCGGGGCGATCCGCGCGTCACGCGCATCGGCCGGTTCCTGAGGGCTTCCCGCATCGACGAGCTGCCGCAGATGTGGTGCGTGCTCAAGGGCGACATGAGCCTCGTGGGCCCGCGCCCGGAGCGCGAGCACTTCATCAGCCAGCTCCGCAACGAGGTGCCCCTGTACCTGCGCCGGCTCAAGATGAAGCCGGGGCTGACCGGTTGGGCGCAGGTGAAACATAAATACGACGCGTCCATCGAGGACGTGAAGACCAAGGTGCTGTACGACCTCTGGTACTTCGAGAACATGTCCCTGAGCCTCGATGCGCTGATCCTGCTGCGGACGGTGTGGGTGGTTCTCACTGGCCACGGCGCGCACTAGCCGGGTATGGGTACATCCCTTCGTCCGGGGTGACGCGCACTGACCGGGTTGTGGTCCATCCCTTCGCCCGGGGTGAAGATGCTGCGCTCCCTCCGCTTGATGCGGCTGCGCGGTTTCTGAAGCGGGCCGGGGGATGCGGGGGGTCCCTGCGCTCGCTTCCGCATGCTGTTCACCAACATCCGTAAGCCTCTGCAGGCGTGCGCTCGCGCCCCGGTCCGCTTCGCGCGTCGGTCGCTCCGCAAAACCCCGGGCGAAGGGATGGACCACAACCCTCCCGCGCGATGGATGGGTGGGTCGTGGGAACAGTCTTTCAGGGGAGGCGGAGTCTACAGGGGAGACGGGGTCGCAGGGGAGACGGGGTCGCAGGGGAGACGGGGTCGCAGGGGGGTCGGGGATCGCAAAGGAGTCGGGGTCGCAGGGATGCAAGGACGCGATGGGGCCTATAGACGCGGAGGGTCGCGGCTGTTGGGGGGCGACGCGTTGGAACTGCGCGCGACGATTGAGAGAAGGGAAGAGCGGAGTGAAGTGAAGAAGGGAGGAGGAGAGGAGGAGGAGAGGAGGAGGAGAAGAGGAGCTGGTTTCTAGGCGCTGGGGCCGAAGATTGTCTTGAAAGCCTCCGGGCGCGTCTGCTCAGGGACTGCCTGCGCCACGCGGGTCTTCAGGGCCGGGAGCTGGGCGGCGAGAATGGCTTCCGTTACGGCGGCATCGGAAGCGGGGCTGCAGACGGCTGCGCGGCCGAGGGATTCCGGGCCCGCGGCGGCCACGAGCAGCAGGAGCTTCCCCAGTTTCTCCCGCCAGGCGGGGGTTTCGCGGGGCCAGTCCATCACCGGCCAGCCTTTTTCTGCGGCCAGCCTGCGGAGCTTGGCGGTGGGGCGCACGGCGGAAGGGAAATCGGTGAAGCCCAGGAGGAAGGCGTCGTGGTGATGGTCCGAGTAGGCGAAGGACAGCGGGGCATGGTCGCCGAAGCCGAGGGCCTTGAGGCGGACGAGCTTGTTGGCGCCGCGCAGGTTGCCGTCCCGGTAGCGGGGCAGGCGCCACAATCCCTTGGCGGGCCAGAGCATCTCGGAGCCCTGGATCTCGGCCATGGGAAGGAGATCCGCCAGGTGCTTCAGGTAGAAGGTGGCGCTGGCGGAGATGATGACGATGCGATGGCCCAGAGCGTGATGGGCCCGGAGGCGGTCGAGGACGGGGGCGTGGAAGCGGCGGGAAAGATCCTCGCGGACGAAGGCGCGGGCCAGGGCGTCTAGGGCCTCCGGCGTCTCGTAGGCGACGGGCAGGAGGAAGAGGCGCTTCAACGCATGGCTGTCGATGAGGCGCAGGGCGTGGAGGAGGAGGCCCAGCCAGTTGAGGATCTGGAAGGGACGCCGGAAGGGGCGGCGCGCGTAGTAGAAGCGCTGCCAATAGAGGATGCTGTCGCCGCGCAGCAGGGTATCGTCGAAATCGAAGAAGGCATGGACCCGGGTCACCGCGCTAAAATAGCATAATAGGGGCTTTTCCTAATATCTATCTTCTTTTTCCGGCGAGGAGAAAGCATGGCGGACAAGGACTTCGAGGCGGCGGCGCGCAGGCTTTGGGAGAAGCTGGAGAAGGACTTGGCGGCGTCTCCATTCGCCGCATCCTTGAAAACCCTGGCTGCGGCCCAAGACCGGCTCAAGGGAGGGCGGGCCCTGACCGCCGAGGAACGCCGGCAACTCGAGGCCCAGGGCAATGTCTGTGGCGACTGGACTAAGGTGCGGGTGGAAAGCGGGGACGGGCTCGAGACCGTCCGCGGCAATTGGTTCGAGCGCGACGTGCTCCTCGCCGGGTTCCGCGGGGAATGGCCCGGGCCGGGCGGCCGGACCTGGCCGGCGGGCATGGCCGGGTGCCGGGTGCGCGACGCCATCGTCGGCAGCGCCAGCCTGTACCGCGTGGATCGCATCGATAGGCAGGTGATCGAGGACGGCGCCATCCTCGCAGGCGTGGGAGAGCTGGATTGCCCCGCCCCCACCACGTTCGGGCTCGGCCTGGCCGTCCATCCGGGCAGCGAGGCGGGCACGCGATCGCTCTGGCTGTGGGACGGCATCGACCTCGACGATTGCGCCGAGGCCGCTTCCCTGCCCCGCGGCGCGCAGCAGGACTTCGCCGCCAAGCTCGAGCGGCTGCTCTCCCCGTACCGCTGCCGATTCGGCTTCGTCGGGCGCGGCGCGGCGGTGACGCAAACCCGGCGCGTGATCGCCGCGTGGATCGGCCCCGGCAGCGTGGTCGCGGGCGCCTCGCTGGTGCGCGAGGCGGCGCTTCTCTCCGCGGAGGGCGCGCCCTGCTCCGTCGGCGACGATGCCTGGGTGGATCAGGCCATGCTCCAGGCCGGATCGCGCGTCGCAAGCGGCGGCAAGGTCTCCCGGAGCCTCCTGCTTCGGAACGCGGAAGTGTCCTGGGGCGGCATGGCGTCCCAGAGCGTCATCGGGTCCCATACCCAGGTGGGCAAGGGCGAGGTCACGGCTTCCATCGTCGGCCCCTTCGTGGGCCTGCATCACCAGAGCCTCCTCATCTCCGCCCTGTGGCCCGAAGGTGTCGGCAACATCGCCTACGGCGCCAACGTGGGCAGCAACCACACCGGCAAGAAGCCGGACCAGGAGATCCGGCCCGGCGAAGGCACCTTCTTCGGCCTCGGCTGCGTGGTGAAATTCCCGGCCAACTTCGAGGACGCGCCCTACTCCCTCGTCGCCGCCGGCCTCACCACCTTGCCCCAGCGCCTCCGCTTTCCCTTCTCCCTGCTCAACCAGCCCCAGGCGCCCATCCCGGGGTTGAGTCCGGCCCTCAACGAAATCCTGCCCGGCTGGGTGTGGTCGGACAACGCCTATTCCCTGGTGCGCCGCAGCTACAAGCTCCTCGACGCGGACAAGGCCCGCCGCGACGCGCCGACCGATCCCGCCTCGCCGGGCTTTCCCGGCACGGCCCTGGCCCCGGGCTTCTTCACGGGTCCGCTGTTCCGGCCCGCCATGGCACGCCGCGCCCTTTCTGCCCTGGCGGCGTTGCGGGCCGCCCCGGAAGGCAAGCCCTGCTATCTCGAGGAGGATATTCCCGGCCTGGGGAAGAATGTCCTGCGCGGGGACAAGCGCGCGGCCGCGATCGCCGCGTACGAGGATTTCCTCGTCTTCTTCCTGTTCCGGGCCTATGCGGACCGGCCTGATATCTGGGGCGCCGAAGCCAAAGAGCTGGTTCCAGCCGTGGCGGCGGCAGTCAGGGGCGCGACGACGGGGAATCCGGAATCCGAAGCCGGGGCCGGGAGCGCGACTAGCGGGGACATCCACAGGACCACGAAGTCCTTCTTGGCGGGGGAGTTGAAGCGCCTGCGCGGTTTCCGCGACACCCTGCACAAATCCCTCGGGCGCGACGACAAGCGCGGGCGGCAGGTCTTCGAAGACTACGCCGATTTCCACGACGCGCCGGAAAGCGACTCCACGGTGGGGCGGCTCGAGGACGAGGCGGAGGCGCTGCAGGCGATCTTGGAACTTTCCCTGAGGAATTCTCCCGCCCTTCCGGCCTAGGGGGGCGGTCCAAACAAGGCTCCAATTCGCCAGATCCAATTCGTATTGTAAAAAATACGTTTTGTTATTATAATCGTATTGTGGATAATACGATAATCAAGAGCAGACTGAAGGATATCCTGCAGGAATGGCGCGAGAACCCCCTTCCTGAGCTGGTCCGCAGGAAGGCGGACGAAAACCGGGTATTCCAAAGCCGGATAGTATCCATCATCGGCCCGCGCCGATGCGGGAAAACCTGGTACTGTTTCCAGCTCATGAAGGATCTCCTCGCCCAAGGATTGCCGCGGGAGAACCTCCTCTATATCAATTTCGAGGACGAGCGCCTCGTTCCCCTGACCGGGCCGGAATTGACGCACCTGCTGGATGCCCATGGCGAGCTCAACGAAGTCCGGAAAGACAAGGATCTCTGGTGTTTCATCGATGAGATCCAGAATGTTCCCGGCTGGTCCAAGTGGGTGCGGCGCGCCACCGATCAGAATCGTTCGCTGCGGGTGGTCCTGACCGGGTCTTCGGCGAAGCTCCTGAGCGCGGAAATCGCCACCGAACTGCGGGGAAGGACATTGTCCGTGACCATGCTGCCGTTTTCCTTCGCGGAATTCCTCGATGCGCGCGGAGGCGCTCCGGCCCCAGGCGCCCTCAAGGCCCTGCCGCACAGTCCCGGCAGGGTCGGAATCAGGAGGACGTATCGCGAGTATTTCCTGCGCGGCGGATTTCCGGGCCTGCCCGCGGACAACCAGAGGGACGTCCTCCAGGAATACTACCGCGCCATGTTCAGCCGGGACATCCTGGAACGGCACGCCGTGAAGAACGTCCGCCTTCTGGAGGATTACCTCAAACTCCAGATCTCCCGGTTCGCCGCGCTGTCCTCGATCACCAACCTGGAAAAAGAGCTGGGCTCCCTGGGATACCGTCTCAGCAAGAATACCCTCGCGGCTTTCCTGGGATACGCCAAGGACGCCTTCCTCCTCTTCGAAGCGCCGATATTCAGCCCCAAGGTCAAGAACCAGCTTCTCTATCCGCGGAAGGTGTATGCCATCGACCATGGCCTGCTCCAGGCTATCCGCTTTTCCACCTCCGAGGATCTGGGCAGATACCTGGAGAACATCGTCTACCTGGAATGCATGCGGCAGGAATGGGACATCTTCTACACCGCCGGCCAAAGCGAATGCGATTTCGTCCTCGTCCGGAACGGCAAGGTGAAGCATGCCATCCAGGCTTGCCATGCGCTGGGAACCGGAAAGACCCGGGAACGGGAAATCAAAGGCTTGATGGAAGCGATGGACGCCTTCGGCCTGGATCGCGGCCTGATACTCACGGACGACGAAAGCGAAGAACTCAGAGTCGGAAACAAGACCATCCGAATCCTGCCTTTCTGGTACTTCGCCTTGCAGACACAGGATGTCCTTCCCCGATAGCCTTCCAGCATTTGCACAATCCGCGCCCGATAAGGGTCCCATTCCGTCCCGATCCTGAAATATCCCCCGCAGGGTATATTGAATTTCTATCCCCTATAGGGTATTATTTATCAGTATACCCTATAGGGGATATCCATGGAATATCCGATCCGCAATGCGGAGCAACTGGCACAAGCGCTCAAAGGCGGCCGCAAGGCCCGCCGGCTCACCCAGGCCCAGGCAGGAAAGCTCGTCGGCCTGCTCCCGAAAACCGTGTCCGCTCTGGAGGGGAATCCGGAAGGCAGCTCCGTCGGGAGCCTCCTGAAGCTGCTTGCCGCGCTCGACCTGGAGCTGGCATTGCGGCCGAAGTCCGGACTCCGGGGACGGGCGGGCGATTCGGGAGCGTCTCCCCGAGGGGAATGGTGATCGATGGGACGGCCCTCCAAGGCGCGA
This sequence comes from uncultured bacterium, assembly GCA_966238865.1. Lineage (GTDB taxonomy): Bacteria > Fibrobacterota > Fibrobacteria > UBA11236 > UBA11236 > CBILQL01. The sequence continues at coordinate 2,547 of CBILQL010000085.1, read as the reverse complement.
CGCCTCGACGTCCGGATGAACGGAGAAATGGTGGGCGCATGGACATTGACCGCCGCCGGCGATCATGTCTTCGCCTATGATCCTGCCTGGCCGGATTCCGGATTCGCACGCCCGATTTCCCTGTCCCTGCCCCTCCGGCCTGGGAACACCCCCTATCGGGGCGCGGTGGTGGAATCCTTCTTCGACAACCTCCTGCCGGACAGCCTGGACATCCGCCGCCGCCTGCAATCCCGATTCGGCGCGCTCTCTCCGAAGGCATTCGATCTGCTGGCGGAGGTCGGACGGGAATGCGTCGGCGCCCTGCAGATAACTCCTGAAGGGATCGATCCGGGGGATGCGAAATCCATCCTGGCAAAGCCCCTGAGCGCTTCCGGGATCGCGGCAGCCTTGCGCGAGACCGCCTCCCTTCCCGCCTTGGGGCGATTCGACAACAGCGGGTTCCGGATTTCCCTCGCCGGTGCCCAGGAAAAAACCGCCTTCCTCCGGCATCAAGGGAAATGGCGGCGTCCGGAGAAGGCGACTCCGACCAGCCATATCTTCAAGCTGCCCATGGGCGATCGGATTGGCCGCGAGCAGATCGACATGTCCGCTTCGATCGAAAATGAATGGCTTTGCAGCCGGCTGGCCGCTGCCTTCGGCCTGCCTGTGGCGCATTGCGAGATGGCGACGTTCGAAGATCAGAGAGCGCTCGTGGTCGAGCGCTTCGACCGGGCGTGGTCCGCGGATGGATCCTGGCTTGTCCGCCTTCCCCAGGAGGATATGTGCCAGGCCATGGGCGTTCCGATGGGAATCAAATACGAGGCGGATGGAGCCCCCGGCATCCCGGAAATCCTCCGGTTCCTGCTGGGTTCGGATTCCGCCCTCGACGATCGCCGCCGTTTCCTCAAGACCCAGGTATTTTTCTGGCTGCTGGCCGCCATCGACGGCCATGCCCGGAACGTCAGCGTCTTCATCGGCCGGGGAGGGTCCTACCGACTGACGCCCTTGTACGACATCCTCTCCGCGTATCCGGTCCTGGGCCATGGCAAGCGTCGCCTGGCCCCGGAAAAGGCCAGGATGGCCATGTCCGTGGGAGGTCGCCAAAAGCACTACCACTGGCGGCGGATCACGCTCCGCCATTGGCTGGAAACCGCGTCGGCTTGCGGGATGGGCTCCGACATCCAGGGCATCCTGACCGAGTGTATCGAGACCGGGCCATCGGCTGCCGCCAAGGTGGCGGGAGAGCTGCCGGCAGGGTTTCCCGGCACGGTCGCCGAACCTATCCTGGAAGGCTTGGCCGGGGCGGTCAAACACCTGAAAAATACAGTTGGCGGCTTGACCGGCATGGGAAAATGGGCCGTGACCCAGCCTTTCCCGTCCGCGGCCCCCAAGGCCCGCGTCCTCTGCAACCTGCGCCTTCCCGCCGTGGAGGGCTATTCCCTCCGCTGCTTCGGCGACTACCCGCCGGCTCCGGCTCCCGGCGCGCCTCCCGCCCCGCCCTGGCGCGCCGAGATGGAGCGCCGCGACCTCGCGGACATCCTCCCCCTCATCCCCGCCGCGGAGAAGCCGGACATCCTCGTCTGCGCCAGCCCGGAGTATCTGCCCATCCCCTGGGACATCCAGACCTTCCCGGGTCCCAAGGTCCTGCTCATCACCGACTGGAACGTGTGCCTCCGCTTCCTGCCCGACCTCTGCCCCCTCTTCGACTTCTGCTTCACCGACTGGCCCGGCTACCGCCTGCTGCGGAAGGCCGGGGTCGCCAACGTCTTCCACCAGCCGCTGTTCGGGCATGACCCGGAGCGGTTCCGGGTCCCCGGGAGCGGGATTCCGGCGGACGGAGCGGCGGGCGAGGACTCTGGAAGCGCCGGCGCGCGGATACGTGACCTGGACGTTTCCTTTTGCGGCAACCTGAACGCGGGGCTGCACGGCGAGCGGAACCGGCTGCTGGCGCGGGTGGCGCGCTGGGCCCATCGCACCGGGCGCCCGGTCCATCTGCGCCAGGCCTTCGACGACGCCTATGTCGACGTCCTCGGCCGCAGCCGCCTGGTCTTCAACTATTCGATCCGCGGCGAGGCCAACATGCGCCTCTTCGAAGCCATGGCCTGCGGAGCCGTGCCCCTCGTGGAGGAGACCAACCAGGAGGCCGCCATCCTGTTCCAGGAGAACCGCCATTATTTCCGGTATCCCATGGGCGGCCTGGAGGCGAAGCTGGACGAGCTGCTGGCGGACCCGGAGCGGATCGCGGCGGCGGCGGCGGAGGCGCGGCGGGAGGTGGGACGTTACACCAAGGCGAAGCAGCTGGAAGCCCTGCTGGATGCGGTATGCCGGGATGGGATATCCGGATTCGCCGGGACGGAAACGAAGCGCGGAACCGACGTACCGGCGGCGTCCCGGAACGCACTGGCCAAGATCCGGGTGCTCGGCATGGGCTATACGGCCCCCGAAGCCCTGCGGGAAATCCAGTCCCGCAAGGAGGCGTGTCCCGGTCTCGACCTGGAAGCGACTCCCGGGCTTTTGGCCGCCTTGATCGAGAAGGAAACCGGTCCCGCGGCGGCGCTGGCGCGCCAG
>CBILQL010000084.1:0-11382 GCA_966238865.1 uncultured bacterium | reverse complement strand
AGAACTGCGGCAGGCGCGTTTGGCGCTTCCGTCACACCGCCCTCGGCCATGACAGCACCCGCTTCGAGACCTGGAACACCGGGGATGTCAACGCCTGGGGCGTCGGTCAGGCCGAGGACGGCCAAATCTTCCAGAACACGGTGAATTCATCGGGCGCCTCCGGCCATATCAGCCACGCCATCCACCGCGGCGCCGCCGTGGACATCCGCGACGGGGCGCATAGGAACCTCATCTACCCCATCACCGGAGACCGCCGGCTGTGGGAAGGGTCCACGGGCAAAGGCGACGAGGGATGGCTCGTCAGCGCCTCCACGTCCGTCATCGGCATGCAGCTGTATACGTCCCGCCTGTTCCCGCCGAAATACTGGAACCGGTTCGCCTTCGCCTGCGACATGGCCAACAAGCTCTGCAACCAGGACAGCCTGGTGGTCTCAGGGACCGACTCCCTGTCGGGCAGCACCTGGCGGGCCGTGCGCCTGCCGGGGCCGGCGCGCGCCAACCTCTTCGCCTCCCGGGACGCCTGGGTGGCCCCGCTGTTGGCCAAGACCGGGCCCGACGGCGCCGTCTGGGTGCTCGACTGGTACAATTACCTCAACCTGCACAATCCCGCGCAACCGTTGGGCGAGGGCGGCGCCTGGATCAACCACCTGCGCGAGAAGAGCCGCGTCCGTATCTGGCGGGTTACCCCGGCGGACGGATCCGCCGAGCCCATCCTCGACCTGTCCCATGCCACGGAGGACCAGCTCCTGGCCGCCTTCGGCAATGCCAACCTCCATTGGCGGCTCCAGGCCCAGCGCCTGCTCCTCGCCAAGGGCTGGTCCGCGGCGCTGGGCGACCGGCTCCGGGACATCCTGGAAAACGACCGTTCCGTGGACCCCCTCGGCAACAACCCCCGCGTCGTCCACGCCCTCTGGACCCTGCACGGCCTGGGCCGACTGGCCGCGGACACGGCGACCTGGAATCCCATCGTCGGGGATCTGCTCCGGCACCCGGCCTGGGGCGTCCGCCGCAACGCCCTCCTGGCCCTGCCCCGTACCGCCGCCTCGGCCCGGATCCTCGGCGCCCACTGCTCCGTCAACGATCCCCACGGGCACGTCCGCCTGCAGGCACTGGCGGCGCTCGCCGAGATCCCGGACCGGCCCGCCGGCCTCCCGGCCATGTGGGACCGCTACCGGGACGTGGACAGCCACTCCGCCTTGCTCGCGGACTCCCTGCGCCTGGCCGAGGCCGCGACCCTCCCCTGCGACCCCGACCTGCACGCTCCGTCGGCCCTGGGCGAAGCCGTCCCGCCGCGCTCCGTCGGGCAGGCGAGCCTGCCGCGCAACGTCCTGCGCTTCGCAGCCGGGCGGACCGGCTTCCGCCTGCTGCCCCATGGCGGCCTGCCCAGCGGGGAGTTGCGCGTCTGCGATCTCCGGGGCCGCATCGCGTTCCGCTCGACCTATCATGCCGGCGTGGGCGCCGGGATGGGCCGCTGGAGCGTTCCCGAGGCCCGCGGCCTTGGGCAGGCGGCGTACATCTATGCTTTCGCAGGCGCGGACGGCAGCCTCCTCCGGGGCCGCCTCGCGTCCCCGGGCGGCCTGTAGAGTCCCTGATAGAATGTTTGCTGGGCTGCGGCCGGCTGCGCGGTCCGCGGAAGTAGATTTCCCCGGGAAGGAGGCGCCGGCCATGAAACACGTGCTCTGCTTCGGGGACTCGAACACCTGGGGTTTTGTCCCCGCCACCCAAGGGGAGCGGTACCCGTTCGAGGACCGCTACCCCGGGGTGCTGCAGGCCCGGCTCGGACCCGCCTTCCGCGTCCACGAAGCGGGGCTCAGCGGTCGCATGAGCGCCTGGGACGATCCCCTCAAGCCGGATCGCAACGGCCTGCGGCAGATCGCCGCCGTCCTCGAGACCCACCGGCCGTTCGACTGCCTCGTCCTGATGCTGGGCACCAACGACATCAAGCGCCACATGGACCTGGAGGCGGTGGATTGCGCCCTGGCCCAGGACGCCCTGCTCGACGCCGTCGAGGCCGCGGGCTGCGGCCCGGGAGGCGGCCGGCCGGCCGTCGTGCTCCTGTCCCCGCCCCGCGTGGTGGAGGCGGAGACCCCTTTCGGCCGCCAGTTCGACGGCGCCATCCCCAAGTCGCAAGGATTCGCCGCCGCCTATGCCGCCATCGCCCGGCAGCGGAACTGCCTGTTCCTGGACGCCGCCGAGGTGGCCGCATCTTCGCCCCGGGACGGCATCCACCTCGAGCGGGAAGGCCATCGGCAGCTGGGTGAGGCGATCGCGAAAGCGGTGATCGAAGCCCTGTCGGCGCCGGCAGCAAAATCGTCAAGGGATTGAAGCATCCGAGCGGGCCCGGCGCCCGGTAGGCTCAGGGCCCGGCGACGCGCGCCACCGCCTCTTCCAGGGTGGCGGCGACGTTCTCCGGGCCGATGCGGGCCGCCAGCCCGGATCGCTCCAGGGCCAGCTTCGGCTGCATCCGCACTCCGGCCAGCAGGAAGCGGATGCCGGCCCTCCGGCAATGCCCGTGGAACTGCTCCAGGGCGTGGAGCCCGGTCGCGTCGACGTGCGCGACGTCCTGGATGCGCACGATCACCGCCCGTGGCTTCGCCCCCACCACCTTGAGGCTCTCCTCGAAACGCTGCGCGGCGCCGAAGAAGAGCGGCCCCTGCACGTCGAAGACCTCCACTCCCGGCGGGAAGCGGTGCTTGCTCCAGACCTCGGGCTCCGCGATGGGATCGCGCTCCTCGCGCATGGCCGCGCTGAGCGGATTGACGCTCATCGATTCGGACATGCTCTTCATGAAGAGCAGCAGGGAGACCAGCACGCCGGCCTCGATGGCCACCGTCAGGTCCACGGCCACGGTGAGGGCGAAGGTGATGAGCAGGGCGGCCACGTCGGCGCGCGGGCTGCGGAGCAGGGTGCGGAAGGTGCGCCACTCGCTCATGTTGTAGGCGACCACCACCAGGATGGCCGCCAGGGCGCAGAGCGGGATCCGGGTCGCCCAGCGCCCGAAGGCCAGCATGATGATCAGCAGCGTGACGGCATGGATTATGCCGGCCACCGGGGTGCGCCCGCCGTTCTTCACGTTGGTCGCCGTGCGCGCGATGGCGCCGGTGGCGGGGATGCCGCCGAACAGGGGCGAGGCGATGTTGGCCACCCCCTGGGCCACCAGCTCCATGTTGGAGCGGTGGCGCCCGCCGATCATGCCGTCGGCGACCGAGGCGCAGAGCAGGCTCTCGATGCCGGCCAGCAGGGCGATGGTGATGGCCGGGCTGACCAGCTCCCGCAGCTGGGCCCACTCGACGTGCGGCAGGGAGGGCGCGGGCAGGCCGGAGGGGATCTCGCCGAAGCGGGAGCCGATGGTCTCCACCGGCAGGCCGAAGACCTGCACCGCGGCGGTGGCGGCCGCCAGCGCGACCAGCGAGCCCGGCACCTTGCCGGTGACCTTCGGCCAGAGGGCGACGATGGCGACGCTGCCCGCCGAGAGGGCGGCTGCGACCCAGTTCACGCCGTCCAGCGCGCCGGCGTAGGCGGCCCACTTGGCGAAGAAATCCGCCGGCACCGAGGCCATGGGAAGCCCCAGGAGATCGCGCACCTGGCTGCTGAGGATGACCACGGCGATGCCGCTGGTGAAGCCCACCGTGACCGGATGGGGGATGTACTTGATCAGGGAGCCGAAGCCGGCCAGCCCCATGGCGACGAGCAGCACCCCGGCCATCAGGGTGGCGGCCATCAGGCCGTCCACCCCGTGGGTCTGGACGATGCCGTAGACGATGACGACGAAGGCCCCGGTGGGCCCCCCGATGTTGACCCGGCTGCCGGACAGGGCGGAGATGAGGAAGCCGGCCACCACGGCCGTGACGAGCCCCCGGTCCGGGGACACGCCGGAGGCGATTGCGAAGGCGATGGCCAGGGGCAGGGCCACGATGCCGACCAGGATCCCGGCCTGCAGGTCGTTGAAGAAACTCTGACGGGTGTATCCGCGCAGGGAGGTGAAGAGCTTGGGCCGCAGGGAGGTCATGGGCAAGTGCGGCTCCCCCCGGGAGGATGCTATGAGACGCGAGTCCTGGCCGGAGGAAGAGGAGGAATCCATGGAAGGGGGCCGGGTCCGGGCGATGGGCCCGGTGGCCGGCTTTGAGGAATTATCGATTCGGGGAGGCAAAACCGCAAGCTGGAATCCCATGCCATTTTGGCAAACCGATGACGGGGGGGTGACGGAGCGCGGCAGGAAATGGTCTGGAAACGGCCCGCCAAACGCTGGAATCTGCCCTTGAAAGCCCGGAAAACACCGATGAAAATGTCGTCAGGCTGAATTGGATGGCTGGAAGTCCCCGAAAAGGCTATAATAATCGCCCCCGGGTATTGACCAAGGGTTGGGTTCTTACTACGTTTGAGGCCCCAAATTTTTTGATTTGCAGGTTGAACATGAAGACCGTTTTCGTCAAAAACCCAGTCGCCTCCACCCAGTGGTTCATCGTGGACGCCAAGGACGTGGTCCTCGGCCGCCTGGCCAGCAAGGTCGCCCCCATCCTCATGGGCAAGAACAACAAGTCCTGGGCCCCGAACCAGGACCTCGGCGCCAACGTCATCGTCATCAACGCCGACCAGGTGGCGCTGACCGGCAAGAAGCGCGAGACCATGAAGTACTTCAATCACAGCACCCATCCGGGCGGCTGGCGCGAGCTGTCCGTGGCCGAGGCCCAGGCCATCCGGCCCGGCTACCCGGTCTGGCATGCCATCAAGCGCATGATTCCCAAGACCATCCTCGGCGACCACATGCTCAAGAAGCTGCACATCTACGGCGGCGAGGCCCATCCGCACGCCGCCCAGAAGCCCGTGGCGCTGGCCGTCAAGTGAGCGGCGGACGATTCTAATTTAAAAGTATACAGGAGGCTATCATCGCTACCTCGGACACCATCCGCGCAACCGGCCGCAGAAAGTCTGCCATCGCCCGGGTCATCATCAAGCCCGGCACCGGCAAGCGGATCATCAACGACCGCAACTTCACCGACTACTTCGCCAACGCCATCCGCGAGATGATCGTGGAGCAGCCCCTCACCGTCCTCAACGTGAACAAGCAATGGGACGTGATCGTCACCGCCAACGGCGGCGGCATCAACGGCCAGGCCGGCGCGGTGCGGCTCGGCATCGCCCGGGCGCTCGTCGCCCACAAGCCCGAGTTCCGCGCCGCCCTGCGCGAGCACGGCCTGCTCACGCGCGATCCCCGCGCGGTGGAGCGCAAGAAATACGGCAAAGCCGGCGCGCGCCGGTCCTTCCAGTTCAGCAAGCGCTAAGCCTGGAAGCCCACAAGCAAGGAAGAAGGAAGAGAATGCCAGTACCCGAAATCAAAGAGATGTTGGAAGCCGGGGTCCATTTCGGTCACCTGACCAAGCGGTGGAATCCCAAGATGAAGAAGTTCATCCTGACCGAGCGGAACGGGATCTACGTCCTCGACCTGGCCAAGACCCAGGAGTGCCTCAACAAGGCCATCGACGCGGTCCGCAAGATCCGCCACTCCGGCAAGTCCATCCTCTTCGTGGGCACCAAGAAGACCATCAAGGACTGCATCAAGGAAGAAGCCACCCGCTGCGGCCAGCACTACGTGACCGAGCGCTGGCTGGGCGGCATGCTCACCAACTACTCCACCGTGCGCAAGTCGATCAAGCGCCTCGAGGAAATCGAGAAGATGGAGACCGACGGCCTGTTCAAGGAGCTCAGCAAGAAGGAAGTGCTGACCCTGAACAAGGAGCGCGCCAAGCTGGAAGGCGTGTTCAGCGGCATCCGCAACATGAAGTCCCTGCCCGGCGCCCTCTTCATCGTCGACTCCGAGCACGAGGAGATCGCCGTGCACGAGGCCAACCGCCTCAAGATCCCGGTCATCGCCATCGTGGACACCAACAGCGATCCGGACAAGATCGCCTATCCCATCCCCGGCAACGACGACGCAATCAAGAGCGTGGGCCTCCTGACCCGCGTGGTCTCCGACTCCATCGCGGGCATCCAGACCCCGGCCGCCGAGGAGAAGTCCGCCGCCGCCCCCGCCCTGGCCGAAGTGCTGGAAGGGGCCGAGTGATGGCGGAGGTCAGCGCCCAGGCCGTCGCCCAGCTGCGCGAGAAGACCGGCATCGGCTTCCTGCAATGCAAGAAGGCCCTCGCCGAGACCGGCGGGGACATGGAGAAGGCCATCGAGTACCTGCGCAAGCAGGGCGTCGCCGTGGCCGCCAAGCGCTCCGGCAAGGAGACCAAGGAAGGCAAGATCGTCCTGGCCGTCGGCCCCGCCGCCGCCGCCGTGGAGATCAACTGCGAGACGGATTTCGTGGCCTCCTCCGACGACTTCAACGGCTTCGCCCAGAAGGTCGTCCAGCTCACCGCCGAGAAGCAGCCCGCCGACGTGGAGGCCCTGAAGGCCCTGCCCCTCGAGGGGACCACCGTCGCCGAGGTGAACACCAACGCCATCGCCAAGATCGGCGAGAACATCTCGGTCCGCCGCATCGTGGTCGAGAAGGTCGGCACCGACGAGCTGGCCGAGACCTATTCCCATTCCAACGGCAAGATCGGCGTGATCGTGAAGCTGGCCATCAAGGGCGAGCCCAAGGATCGCGCGGCCGTGTCCGGCCTGGCCAAGGATCTGGCCATGCAGGTGGCCGCCGCCAGCCCCATCGCCATCGAGCCCAAGGACGTTCCCGCCTCCGTCGTGGAGAAGGAGCGCGAGATCGCCCGGGAGCTGACCCTCAAGGAAGGCAAGACCGGCGACATCGTGGAGAAGATCGTCGAAGGCAAGGTGCAGAAGTTCTACAAGGAAGCCTGCCTCGTGAACCAGGTCTTCATCAAGGACAACAAGACGACCGTGGACAAGCTCCTGGCCGCCACCGCCAAGACGGTGGGCGCCGAGTCCATCCGCGTCGCAGCCTTCCACCGGCTCCAGCTGGGTCAATAGCCCGATGGCGTCCCTGAGGTACAAGCGGGTCCTCCTCAAGCTCAGCGGGGAGGCCTTCGCCGGCCGCCAGGACGGCGGCATCGACCCCGACACCCTCCGCAAAATCGCCGACGAGGTCGCCCAGGTGTACAACCTGGGCGTCCAGGTGGGCATCGTCATCGGCGGCGGCAACATCATCCGCGGCGCGCAGCTCAGCTCCCTTGGCTTCGACCGGGTGACCGCCGACCACATGGGCATGCTCGGCACCGTCATCAACTGCCTGGCCATGCAGGACTGCCTCGAGAAGCTGGGCCTGCACACCCGGGTGATGAGCGCCATCAAGATGAGCGCCCTGACCGAGTTCTACATCCGCCGCCGGGCCGTCCGCCACCTGGAGAAGGGGCGCATCGCCCTCTTCGCCGCGGGCACGGGCAACCCCTACTTCACGACGGACAGCGCCGCCACCCTGCGGGCCATCGAGACCGGCAGCGACGTCATCATGAAGGCCACCAACGTGGACGGGATCTACGACAAGGATCCGAAGAAGCACAAGGACGCGGTGAAGTACGAGAACATCACCTACACCGAGGCCATCAACCGGCAGCTCAAGGTGATGGACACCTCCGCCTTCGCCCTGTGCCGCGAGAACGACATCCCCATCCTGGTCTTCGACATGAACCAGCCCGGGAACCTCGTGAAGGCCGCCAAAGGGGAGAAAATCGGAACGCTGGTCAACAGCGGGGAGTGAGCCCATGATCAACGAGCAATCGATGCATGAGCGGATGCAGAAGACGGTGGACAACGTCCGCCGCGACCTCGCCAAGATCCGCACCGGCCTCGCCTCCCCCTCCATCCTCGACAACGTCTACGTCGACTATTACGGCACCAAGACCCCGATTCCCCAGGCCGCCGCCATCAGCGTGCCCGAGCCCCGGTGCCTCGCCATCAAGCCCTGGGACAAGGGGCTTATGGGGGCCATCGAGAAGGCCATCCAGATGAGCGACATCGGGATCAACCCGGTCAACGACGGCACCTACATCCGCCTCAACATGCCGGTGCTGACCGGCGACCGCCGCAAGGATCTGGCCAAGCATGCCAAGAAGATCGGCGAAGAGGGCAAGGTCGCCATCCGCAACATCCGCCGCGACGAGAACGAGCATCTCAAGAAGACCTTCAAGGACCAGAACAAGAGCGAGGACGAGCTCAAGGGATGGATGGACAAGATCCAGGCCCTGACCGACAAGTACGTCGCCGACGTGGACAAGGTCGTCGCCGAGAAGGAAAAGGACATCCTCACCGTCTGACGGAGGGCCGCGAGGCCGCCCCCATGCCCGAGAACCCGCAGCATATCGCCATCATCATGGACGGCAACGGCCGGTGGGCGAAGAAGCGGATGCTCCCCCGCGTCATGGGCCACCGCGAAGGCACCAAGGCCACCAAGAAGATCGTCCGCGCCTGCGGCGAGCTGGGCGTGAAGTACCTGACCATCTACGTCTTCTCCTCCGAGAACTGGGAGCGCCCGCTCCCCGAAGTGGACGCCCTCATGAACCTGCTCGTGGACATGGTCCGCCAGGAGATCGAGGAGCTGATGCGCAGCAACGTGCGCCTGTGCGCCCTGGGCAACCTGGGCCGACTTCCCGAGACCACCCGGCGCGAGCTGGAATGGGGCATGGAACGGACCAAGGGGAACACCGGATTGCAGCTCAACCTGGCGGTGTCCTACGGCGGCCGCGAGGAGATCCTGGACGCGGCCCGGGCCCTGGCGGAGAAGGCGAAGGCGGGGGCGATAGCGCCTTCCGACATCGACGAGAACCTCTTCCGCGCCCACATGTACCTGCCCGGCGTCCCCGATCCCGAGCTGCTCATCCGCACCGGCGGCGACCAGCGCATCTCCAACTACCTGCTGTGGCAGATCGCCTACACCGAGCTCTTCGTCACCCCCACCCTGTGGCCGGACTTCGACCGCGAGGGGCTGGAGGAGGCCATCGAAGTCTACCATTCCCGCCAGCGCCGCTTCGGGAAGGTGCTCGAGGGCTGAGGCGCCCCGCGGCCATGTCCAACCTATCCGTCCGCATCGTCTCCGCCGTGCTGATGGCGGTGGTCTGTACCGCCGCCATGGTCGTCGACGTCCGCTCCCGTTGGGCGGTGCTGGCCGGCTTCCTGTCGCTGGCGGCCTGGGAATGGTCGCGCATGATCCGGGAAAAGCTGGGCGGCCCCGGGATCGCCTGGGCGGCCGGCGCCGCGGTCCTGCTGCTGCTCCTCGCGCGCTTCCCCGGCATCGGCCTGCCCGAGGACGGCTGGGCCTGGGGCCTCATCTGCGCCTCCGTCCTTCTCTTCACCGTGATCGGGTTCCGCGCCCTGGACATCGCTTCCATGGCCCCCTGGATCTACCTCCACCTCTTCGGCATCGCCTACTTCGGGCTCTACGCCTCCGCCCTCTTCGACCTGACCTGGCCCTACGCGGGCTTCAAGGGCATCTACCCCTTCCTCCTCGTCCTCATCCTCATCGCCTGCGCGGACACGGGCGCGTACTTCACCGGGCGGAAATTCGGGAAGGTGAAGCTGGCCCCCACCATCAGCTCGGGCAAGACCCGGGAAGGAGCCGTGGGCGGGGCCCTGGCCACCACCCTCATGGCCCTCGCCCTGGGACCGGTCTTCCTCGACACGGGCTGGCTGGTCAACATCGGGCTGGGCCTGCTCATGGCCGTGACCGCGATCCTCGGCGACCTCTTCATCTCCGTGCTCAAGCGCTGGTCGGGAGTCAAGGACTCCTCCCGGCTCATCCCGGGGCATGGCGGCGTGCTCGACCGCTTCGACGCCCTGTTCTTCTCCGCCCCCGTGGCGGTGTTCTACCTGAAGCTCGTGGGTTAATCCCACGAGCCCTCGTGGGCCAGCCCGACGGATGCCGCGCCCGCGAGCAGGATCGGCGGACGTGACCGGCGGCCTGCGCTGGGCTATAATCGGAGAGGGCCGGAACGCGGCGGGCCCGTGAAATCCGTTGTTTTTGGCCGTTGGAGGGTCTCTTTTTATATTGCTGGCACCTATGGGACCGAAACACATCGCCCTCCTGGGCGCGACGGGCTCGATTGGCGCCTCCGCCTTGAAGGTCATCCGCCAGCACCCGGATCGGTTCCGATTGGTCAGCGTGGCGGCGGGACGCCGCTGGGAACCGCTCCTGCCCATCCTCCAAGAGTTCAAGGTCGGGAAGGCCTGCCTCGCGGATCCGGCCGCGGCCCGCGAATTGCGGAAGCACACCTCCGCCAAGGTCCTGGAAGGCATGGACGGCCTGCTCGAGCTCTGCGCCGACGCCGAAGCCGACTACGTGCTCAACGGCCTGGTGGGCGCCATCGGCTGCCGTCCCACCCTGGAGGCCATCTCCCGGGGCAAGCAGGTGGGCCTCGCCAACAAGGAGACCCTGGTGATGGCCGGCGAGGCCATCAACGAGGCCCTGAGACGCCACCCGGAGAGCCGCCTCTACCCCATCGACTCCGAGCACAGCGCCGTCTTCCAATGCCTGGCCGGCCGGCCATCCGCCGAGGTGGAGCACATCGAGCTCACCGCCTCGGGAGGCCCCTTCCGCGAATGGCCAGCCTCCCGCTTCCCGCTCATCACCAAGGCCGACGCCCTGAAGCACCCCACCTGGGTGATGGGCGAGAAGATCACGATCGATTCCGCGACGCTCATGAACAAGGGCCTGGAGGTGATCGAGGCCCATTACCTCTTCGGCGTGCCGTACGACCGCATCAAGGTCACCATCCACCCGAAATCGATCATCCACAGCTTCGTGCAGTTCCGCGACGGGTCCCTCATGGCCCAGCTCGGCTGCCCGGACATGCAATTGCCCATCCAGTACGCCATGACCTGTCCCGAGCGCCTCGACCTCGCCGTGGAGCGGCTCGACATGGCCCGCATCGGGAAGCTGGAGTTCTTCGCCCCCGACTTCGAGCGCTTCCCGTGCCTGTCCCTCGCCTACCGCGCCGGCCGCCTGGGCGGCACCGCGCCCGCGATCCTGAACGCCGCCAACGAGGTGGCGGTGGCCCGGTTCCTGGAGGAGAAGATCGCCTTCTCCGCCATCCCGGAGATCATCGCCCACGTGCTGGATACGGCGCGGGTGGAGGCCGGCACCGGACTCGAGCAGGTGCTGGCCGCCGATTCCTGGGCGCGCCAGGCCGCCGCCGAGCGGATCGCGCAGACCGTGAAAACCCCGGCCGCGGGAACCGGGGCCGGGCGCTGAAGCGCCGCCGGGCGCCGAGGCGCCGAAGCCGGAGAAGGATTAGGAGGATGCTATGGAACTGACAGGCTACTGGTCGCTGCTGTACCAGATCCCGGTGGGGCTCATCGGCCTCAGCCTGATGGTCTTCATCCACGAGCTGGGGCATTTCGCCGTGGCCAAGTGGACGGGCGTGAAGGTGCACACCTTCTCCATCGGCTTCGGCAAGAAGCTGATCACCTGGCGCCGCGGCGACACCGAGTACTGCC
>CBILQL010000083.1:0-11383 GCA_966238865.1 uncultured bacterium | reverse complement strand
ATTCATCCAGATGGCCCAGCACATGCTTGACGCCGTGGACGCCAGATACCGACAATACAATACCATGGTCTTCTCCACCTCGGAGAAAGGCTTTGAGACTATCCGGGAGCGGATAGTATCTTTCTTGGAAGAACTGAAGGAAATAGTGGATCGGGAAAAAGAGACGGACAGGGTATGCACCTTCACCCTGCAGATGTATCCCAACACCAGGATACCCCCGGCTGATTCCTGAGTCCGAGGTCAGGCCATGAAGTTTCAGACTTTCCGCAGACCGTATTCCCTGGCCATCCTGCTCGGCAGCGCCCTCGCCTTCGCGCGCTGCAGCCACGAGACCCTGGCCGGCAGCAGCGTCACCACCGGCAACCCCACGGAAATCCAGGTCAGCTTCACGGGCGAAAACGGCCCGACGGCCCTCACGGGCCGGGTGGATATCTACGGCGCCACCCAGGTTCCCATCCCCGGCTTCCAGCCTGAACCTTTGGCCAGCATCGAGGTGGCCGGTAAGCAGGATGTCCTGCTCGACGCGGACGATATCAAGGGCATCGCCGACTCCCTGTGGCCGGTTGGCTCCCTGGAAGGGGATTCCCTGGCGCGCTTCAACCTGGTGTTCACCGGGGAAGGGCAGGGGGCTATCCTCAGGGATTTAACGCTGCGAAGGAAAGCCGGCGAGTTCGTGGTCGAGGTCGTCTCCACGCTGGCGCGCACGAGCGAGGAAAGCGCGGCGGATGAAGACCAGATTGCAAGGTTGGAGGTGGGGCTGACGGCATTGACCGAGTACCGGGCTTTCATCGACCCGGAAAACCTGTTGCCGACTCGCCTCAACTATCTCTTTCTGAAAGGCACGGGATTCGCGGCCCGGGAAGAAGGGGGCCATTTCCGTTTCGAGGGGCTGCCGATTGGCGATCACTTCGTTTCGTATTTATCGGTGCCGGATACCGGAAAAGGCGAGACCGGTATCGACGATTCCGCTTGGGTTTACAACCTCGATCGTCCCATCAGCAGTGGTGCCACGGATACGCTTTCATTGACCGGCGTGGATTTCCAGCTCACACTGCCCGACATCTTCAGAACAGCGCCTTAGTACCCCTCCTCCGGTTCTTCCATCGGTCCAATCCTGCTCGCTGCAATATGACCGTGAAAAAAGTACGCACAATCTGTGCGTATAAGCTTCGAAAAATTCGTTGCGAAAAACCACATTAGTAAAATTGATTTTGCGGATTTCGCGACTATAATCAAAATATCGCCAAATTAAGCCCGCACGTTCCTGGGGCGGCCCGCGTACCGGGTGGAATACTCCCTGCTTACCGCCTTCTATAATCAGTCCCACGTCATGGGATATCGGGACGCAATGATAGAATGGCCTTGTAGGCTCGTATTTATGGGACCTGCAGGGCGACAAGAAACGATTCTCCGGTCAGGGATGGGATTTCACGATGACGAAGTGCTTACCGGTCGCAGCCGTCTTCCTGAGCCCGCACTGCATCAAGCGAACTAGGGAAAGGAATCTGATATGAAAGCATTACATGCAGCCGTTCTTCTTGCATTCGCAGGGAGCGCAGCGGGCGAAAGTCCGTTTTCCGCGGATTCGCACCGGTATATGGAGTTTCCCAACGCCCTGCCCGGGAAAATACTGAAGCTTAAAAAAACCATTAATCCTTCAACCGGCCGGACAACCCTCGTTTCCAGCGCTCCGGAAATCGACGGCGTCGAGGACCTGCTTGCATTGGAGGCGGCCGAGGAACGCGCGAGGAAGGCATTCCGCGGCAATCTGGACGAGCGTTTGTCTGAGCGCATGCAAAGCCTGGGAAGCCGCGAAAAGCTCCGGCTGGCGGTCCGGGTGAAGAGCCCGACCGCGGCATTGCTGGACAAGACGCGGCATCCGGTGGGCGAACTCATCGCCAACGCCCGGGCATTCGTGTCGCAACGGCCGGTCGCCTCGCCGCGGGAAGTGCTGGCGCGCTATGGCTTGTCCGCCGAGGGGACGCACGGCGACGATATCGCGATCCTGAGCGCGGGAAGAACGGACCTGGATGCACTAAAGAAGGATCCCGATATCGCTTCGATTTGGGAAGACGTGGAAGAGCGCCCCACGAGCGAGGACCTGACTACGCTTGCTCCCTCGGGATACAATCCGGGGCCCGTCCCCTACGGTGCCGGGAACGGCATCCGTGCGGCCACGTTCGAGCACGGCCTGACTTCGACCTTCCTGAGCTGCATCGGCGTCACGCCCGCCTATTATGATGCCTTCACGGCAGTCGGCGTGGAATCTAGCAAGCGGCATTCCCATGCATCGTTCCGGACGCTTGAGGCGGCCTCGCCCTGGGCATCCCTCTACCACCGGAAAAGCGCCACGTACAATTCGACCAATGACGTGAATTTTCTCGTGAACAATGGCATACAGACAGTCAGCATGAGCATAGCCCGCGGAGGAACCGTCGCGGAGAGGGCTACCTACTCCGAATTCCTGACCATGGACAACATGGCGTACACCTATCCCTATACCGTTTTCGTCAATCCTACGGCGAACAGCGGGTACGGCTACGAAGCGAACTGGCAGTGCTACAATTGCCTGAGTGTCGGCAATGTCCGGCACACGAACAACTCCTACTTCGAGATGGCGGAATGCACCCAGACCAGGAATCCCCCGCCGCGGTACGGCAGCTGCATCTCGGGCTCGGGTTCCGATTGCGCCGGCGACCGGGAAATGCCGCATATCGTGGCGCCGGGTTTTCCTTCCACAGGGTCCGACTTCGCCACGACCTGCCTGGAAGGATCCGGCACAATCGGTTGCGGGACTAGCCGGAGCGCCCCTCTCGTCAACGGCATGGCCGCCAATGTCATCGCAGCCGACAGCCGCATGGCGTCCTGGCCCGAGAAGGTCCGGGCCGCCCTCATCCTTACCGCCCAGAACGTGGAAAGCGGGGAGTGGACAACCTCCGAAGACCAGCGGGACGGGGCCGGCACCGTGTCCGGCTCCGAGGCGGTGGCCTTCGCCACCGGCCACAACTATGTGGCTCCCGGGAACACCCCTTGCGTGAGCGGCATGGCCGCCAGCTCCTTCTATGCCTCCGACTTCAGCTCCAACGCGCGCTTCTACTACCAGGTCCCCAACCCCAAGCCCTCCGGCAGGCACTTGCGGGTGGTGCTGACCTGGGACAGCAACCCCAACGTGGCCAACGGCACCAACGACCTCAGCGATCTCGATCTGATCGTGCAGAGGAACGGCGGCACATCCTATTCCTCGAGCTGGGACAGCAACGTCGAGGTGGTGGACGTCGCGGCCGCGGACCTTACGGCGGGGAGCACCTATCACATCGACATCAGCCCCTATGCCAACCGCATCCCGTCCGGATCGTACTTTTTCTACTACGCCATCGGGTGGACCTGGGTGAAGGATCACGCGCCTTAGATTCATTTGGCCGCCATGGTCAATATCTGGCGGTCAGCTTTTCCGGTTCTGCACAATTTTGACCTATAACCGAAGTCCAGCGGCAAGATTTCTTGCCGTGCGACGACTTTCTGTTGGAAAACCAGGCAAAATACCTGTTCGTTGGGGTACGTTTTTTGCAAATGAAAGGAAAACCGGGCGAAAGGGTCGTGAATATCAAAAACAAAATTTTCCGGTTTACCCTTGTGATGCTCCTGCTTGGGACCGCGCAGGGGGTGTATGCCCTATCCCTGACCAAGGACACGGTTTACGAATCCACCTTTCCGCTGCCGCAGGACTCCTGGGCTTCCTGGCATGATTCCGTTTCTCTTCTCAATTCGGCCTCGGATACCGCAAAAATCGAGTCGATACTTTTCGTGGCGCCGGAAGGGAGAGTGGCACATCTGGAAATCGGATTGCGGAAGCCGTATCAAAAAACCGGTTATGTTGATGGCATTGTCCTGCGCTCCGGACAACCATATTCCATTGTCTCGGATCAGGGAAAACGGATTCCGCCGGGAGGACGGGTGCCAATCACCGGATTCAGGATTCAAGAGTGCATTGCTTGCCCGGTCGGGCAGGGGAATGCCAATGGAAACTCAGCTGATACCCTGGCAATGCTTCTGGTTTTCGATACAGGCTCGTCACGAGACACGCTGGTGATCCTGGGAAACATCGATGGTCAGCCATCAGCCACCTACTTGAATATTTCGCCGCAACGAGGAGGGTTCAAGGGTAGAGGTGGACTCGAAGGCTTACGATTGTTCAACTTCCTGGGCCGGCGGAAAATGCCCAGATAATCTCCTTCGAACCAGAATCGCCAGAATCACCACTAACTGACAATTCACTCCGGCCAAATGACGGGCTTCCTGGCCGAGGCTTGAGGCATTTGCGTTTTTTCCGGTCTTTACGCCCCAATTTTCGCGTCAATCTGATCATCGAGCGACAGATGTACGGACGTAAGCATCTAAGATAGGGCAAACACGGACTAGCCCTGCGGACATGACCTCCTTCCTCCAAAACGACCCCTTCGGAGCCATGGAATCCCCAAGCATGCCCTGGGATGCTCTCTTCACGCGCCACATGCGACGGGGCGGCGGCCGGGTGGGGACGCCGGCCAAATCCAAGGACGACTCCGCCGGGGATGCGGCCCAGGAGGAACTGGTTCCGGACGGGCCGGGCCCGGAGGAGCAGCCGGCCGAAGCCGAAAGGCCCGAGTCCCGCCTCTTCAATCCCGCCTGGGGGGCCGAGCAGGGGTATTTCAACGAGAAGGCCGTCGCCACCGTGGAAGGGGAGCTGCCCCCCGAAAGCAGCCACCTGACCCGCGTCACCTTCACGTTACGTGCCGTCAAGGACGGGAAGTCGGAGATCGTGGGGACCAAGGAGGCGCACCTCGAGGGCGGAAAGGCCGCCGCCGAGTTCGACCTGTGGATCCCGCAGTTCCGGGACGAGGCCGGGAACCTGGTGCAGGAATGCGAATACGTCTTCTCGGCCAAGCACCGGGACAGCGCGGAGATCGAATCGCCGGCGCTGCTCGGAAGGCCGCGGAGCAACGGGCTGCCGCCGGACGCGGCGACGGCGGTCACCACCATCGAGGTGGTGCTGCTCCAGGAGGGGAACCGTCCCCGGGCCGAGGAGAAATACATCCTCACCGACGCCGCGGGCACGGTGTTCCAGGGCGTGACGGACAAGGACGGCCGGCTGCGCGTCGAGGACGCGGCCCCCGGGGAGGCGGCCATCGTCTTCCCCGGCCTCGAGCTGCTGGCGGCGGCCGCGACGCACGTGGCGGCGGGGGCGGGCGGCCTGTCCAGCTTCTACCTCCGCATCCAGATGGATCCGGAGGAGGCGAAGCGGCTGGAGGAGAAGTTCATCCTCGCGAGCGGAGACGGAGCCTTCACCCAGACGCGCACCGCCGACGACGAGCTGCTGGGACCAGTTCGAAATCCTCAAGAAGACCGTCGGCATCGCCTGAGCGGGAGCCTGAGCCTATGACCATGAACGGGAGCCATTACCCATGACCGCAATGAACGTCACCGTCCCGCAGCTCCTCCAAGGCGTCAAGGTGATGGCGGGAAAGCCGGCCACCCTGCGCCTCCAGGGCGTGGTCCGCGTCTGCATCGCCGGCTTCCGCTTCGACACCGCCAAGTGCTTCGTGCAGCCTGCAGCCCTGCCGGCCCTGCGCTCCCTGAAGATCCAGTACGACCTGCGTCCCAGGAGCAACCTGCTCATCGTCGGCCACACCGACGCCACCGGCGAGGAGGCCGCCAACCTGGATCTCTCCCTGGAGCGCGCCGACGCCCTGGCCGCCTACCTGACCGACAAGGCCGACGCCTGGGAGGCGTGGTTCGCCGACGGCAGGCCCGCCGCCAGGCGCTGGGGTGTCCGGGAGATCCAGCACATGCTGTCGGCGCTGCCGGAGGGCGGGCCCGCCTACTACGGGGGAACCGTCGACGGCTCCCAGGGACACGCCACCCTCCAGGCCATCAAGGCCTTCCAGGAGGCGGCCGGCCTCAAGGTGGACGGCATCGCCGGTCCCCTGACCCGCAAGGCCCTCATCGAGGCCTACATGGATCTGGACGGGACGACGTTGCCCGCCGGCATCGTGCCCGTGGTCCATGGCTGCGGCGAGAGCTTTCCCGCGGGCCTTTCGGCGGCGGCATTGAAGGATCCGTCCCAGCGCAAGGCGGCCGGGGATGGGAAGGGACGGGAGGAGGATCGCCGCGTGGAGGTGTTCTTCTTCGAGGCGCCCATCGACCCCGCGCCCGCGGCCGATCGGAAGTCGCCCAAGGACGCCGTCGACTATCCCGAGTGGCTGGCGCAGGTCACGGAAACCCTCGTCATCGGCTGAACCGGGTCCGCAGGGTGGGTGACGGCCCGCGCCGGACCGGCGGGCGCGTCACTCCCCGCGGATGCCGTACGTGGCCAGCTTGTTGTGCAGGCCCTGGCGGCTGAGTCCCAGCGCCCGGGCGGCCTGGCTGATGTTGCCGCCGGTCAGCCGCATGGCGCGCTGGATCCATTCCACTTCCAGGGCCATCACGGCTTCGTCGAGGAGCAGTTCCCGGGGGATCGCCGCCGCGGCGGTCTCGCCCGGCTGCACGGGCAGGCGCGCCGGGGAGGATTCGCCTCCGGCGTCCTCGCCGGCGGAACCGGCTCCTGGCGTGGCTCCTGGCGTGGCTCCTGAAGCCGCTCCTGTAGCCGGGAAGGCCGCCGGCATGGCCCGGGTCGCTGCCTGGGACGGCGCAAGGGAGGAGGCCGTAGTCGCTGCGAAGGGCGCCTGGGGCGGAATGGCCGCCGCGGCCCTGCCAGCCGCCGCCTGGATGCGGTCCGGCAAGTCTCCGGGACCCACGGCGTCGCGGTCGCCGATCATGTTGAGGGCGTATTCCATGGCGTTCTCGAGCTCGCGGACATTCCCGGGGAAGGGATGGGCGGCGAGCAGCGAGGCGGCCTCGGGGGAGAGCCGGACGTTCTTCTTCCCCAGCTTGGCGGCCTTCTTGCGGAGGAAATGCTCCGCCAGGAGGGGGATGTCGTCCTTGCGCTCCCGCAAGGCCGGCGTGCGCAACGGCACCACCGCCAGGCGGTAATAGAGGTCCTCGCGGAAGCTCTTGTCCTGGACCATGGCCTCCAGGTCGCGGTGGGTGGCGGCGACCACGCGCGCGTCCACCTTGCGCTCGGCGCGGCCGCCCACGGGCGTGATGACGCCCTCCTGCAGGAAGCGCAGGAGCTTGGCCTGCATGGTGAGGGTCATGTCGCCGACCTCGTCCAGGAACAGGGTGCCGCCGTGGGCGCTCTCGATGATGCCGGCGCGGGTCTCGGTGGCGTGGGTGAAGGCGCCCTTCACGTGGCCGAAGAGCTCGCTTTCCAGGATCGAGTCCGGCAGGGCGGCGCAGTTCTGGGCCACGAAGGGCTTGTCCTTGCGGGCGCCGGAGAAGTGCAGGGCGCGGGCCACCAGCTCCTTGCCGGTGCCGGATTCGCCCGTGACGAGCACGGTGCTCTGGGAGGGCAGCAGGGCCTGGAGCCTGGCCTTGAGCCGCTGCATGGGCTCGGACACGCCGATGAGATCCTTGAAGGCGCCGGTGGTGGCGATGGCGTCGGCCTTGAGCTGGATGTTCTCGCGCTCGAGGACCTGGTTGCGGTCCTTGAGCTCGGCCTGGAGGCGGCGGTTCTCCTCGGTGAGGCGGTACATCTCCACCGCCTGGCGGACGACCACCTCCAGCTGGATGGGCTCCCAGGGCTTGTGCAGGTAGTGGAAGATCTGGCCTTCGTTCACCGCCGAGACCACCGAGTCGAAGTCGGAGAAGCCGGTGATGAGGATGCGCACCGCGTCCGGGTGGTTCTCGCGGACCCAGGCCAGCAGCTCGGATCCGCTTTCGCCGGGCATGCGCTGGTCGGAGAGGATGCAGGCGATGCGGTGATCGGCGAACAGCTTGCGGGCCTCGGCCGCGCCGGAGGCGCCCAGGCACTGGTACTCGTCCTCCAGGGAGCGCGTGATGGTGCTCACGATGGCGGGCTCGTCGTCGACGATGAGGATGGTGGGTTTCATGGGCGCATATCCATAATATGGTTCTTCCCCGGCCGGTCAGCCGAACAGCCTGACGCCTTCCGCCTCGGCCGCCCGGTTCAATTCCGCATCGAAGCAGACGAAGGCGAGGTCCCTGACCAGTTTCTTCGCCTTGAGAAGGCAGAACAGGTGGCCGGCGCCGGCGGATCGCAAGCGGTGCTTCCCGAGGATTTTCATCAGATCCGGGTATTCGCCTCTCCCGAAGGAAAGGAATTCGAACTGATCGAGGAGCAGCCGCAACGATTTGAAATCCGCCGACTTGCCCCCGCGGCGGGCGACTGCGGCATGGGCTTCGATTTGCATCCAGTCCCAGCCCAGCCAGCGCTTCCCTTCGTCCCTGGCCTTCAAGGCGGCAGGCGTGTGGCTTTCCTGGAAAACAATGCCTATCAAGGCGCTCGTGTCCCAATACTGGATCTCCTGGCGACGTCGGCTCAATAGTCCTTCTCCCGGCGCATCCTGGCCACGGTATCGATATCGGTCCTGCCGTCCGGGGCGACGCGCGGCTCGATGCCGAGGCTTTTAAGCGGCTTCGGCTCGGCTTCCGGGACGCTGATCGAGATTCCCAGCTTCTCGGCTTGGGCCAGGAGCTTGGCCCGCTCCTTGGACCAGGTCGATTCGGGAGCTCCGCGCTTTCCCCGGATGGGAGTGATTTTCGCCACGGGACGGTTCCTGTCCAGGATGGTGATGGATCCGCCGGTCCGCTCCAACTGCCTGAGATAGCGGCTCAGATTATTCTTCAATTCGCCGGTTTTGACTTGCATACTTAGCCAAGATAGCAGGGAAACTTAGCCAAGTCAACGGCTTTCCGGGCCGCTTCCGGAAGCTGGTTGCGGCGTTTGCGGGCGCCCCGACTCCGCCGGCGACAGCGGCAGCTTGATGAGGAACTCCGCCCCCCGCCCCGGCTCGGAGCGGGCCTCGATGCTGCCCTGGTGGGCGGTGATGATCTCGTAGCAGATGTGCAGCCCCAGGCCTATGCCCTGGCCCACGGGCTTGGTGGTGAAGTAGGGCTCGAAGATGCGGCGGAGATTTTCCGGATCGATGCCGGGCCCGTCGTCGGAGATGGAGACGGCGGCGCGTCGCGGCTCCCCCTCGGTCCAGGTGCGCAGGCGGATGCGGCCCTTGTCGCCCAGGGCCTGGCCGGCATTGACCAGTATGTTCAGGAACACCTGCTGGAGCTGGGTCTCGTCGCCCTCCACGGGCGGCACCGCTCCGTAGTCCTTCTCCACCGCGATGTTCTTGCTGAAGCTGGTCTGGGCCAGGAGGAGGCTCTTGTCCAGCAGCACCCCCAGGTCGCAGGGCTTCTTCTGCACGCTGGCGCCCGGCCGGGCGCCGGCCCGCGACAGGCCGCGCAGGTTCTGCACGATGTCGCGGATGCGGATGGATCCGTCCTGGCTCTCCCGCAGGGCCTGGTCCACCTTGCGCAAGAGGCTCCGGCCCCGGTCGTCCAGGGCCGCGGCGTCGAAGCCCTCCAGGTACTTGCGGATCTGGAACAGGTTGGCGTAGATGAAGCCGATGGGGTTGTTGAGCTCGTGGGCGATGCCGGCGACGAGCTGGCCCAGGCCCGCCAGCTTCTCGCTGTGGATGAGCTGCTGCTGGGTGCGGTTCACCTCCTCGACGAGCTGCCGGAGCTCCCGGTTCTTCTGGACCAGCTCCCGCGTGTACTGCTTGCGGGCGATGCTCTGGGCCATGGCCTTTAGGGCGGCGCGCAGCAGCGCCGCGACCGCCAGGACGGCGAGGATGCCCAGCAGGATGGCCTTGCGGGTGGAGGTGTCGTGGACGGCGTGGTAGGCGATGCGTCCGCCCCGGGTCCAGGCGGTGGCCAGGAAACCGCCTTCCCACACCTCGAGCAGGGTGTCGCCCGGCGCCATCTTGCGCACGGTGACCTTTCCGCCGGGGAAGCGGATGCGCAGGCGGTGGTCCAGGGAATCCGCCAGGAAGACGGAGAGCGGGCCCACATAGGTGCTCAGGTAGCCTTCGCCGCCGTGGACCTGGCGGCTCTGGACGAGGCGCCAGGCGTCGCGGTCGGATCCGGGGGGCCGGCTCCAGAGCATGACCCAGCTTCCCACCCCGTCGCGGTTGCTTTTCACGCCGTGCAGGCGGACCTTGACGCGCCGCCCCTTGAGGGGCGGTCCGTCCTGGATGGAGCTGGCGCTGTCGCGTGAGACGATGAACAGCTCGTCCCCGGGGTCCGGCGTGAGATCTCCCGCCATGAAGCCGGTGTTGTAGGTGGAGGCCGCGTTCGTGAATCCCATCTCCTCCAGGCGCCGGGGCAGGAAGGCGCCCCCGGCGTTCTCGTAGTAGCGGTTGACGTCGCGGGTGGTGAGGAACAGGTCCTGGTCGCCGTCCCCGTCGTAGTCGGCGAAGGCGCCGCCGTAGGCGTCCAGGGTGTCGGCGAGCCCCAGGGAGTCCGCGGCCTCCAGGAATCCCAGCGGCTCGGCGCGGGGCTTCCAGTCCCCGAGGCGCATGGAGGTCCGGTCCGGATCGGCCCGGTTGAGGAGCAGCAGGCTGAGGCCGCCCCGCACGGTGACGAGGAGGTCCAGGTCGCCGTCGTTGTCGACGTCGCCGGGCAGGACGGCGTTGCAGCGGGTGGCCGGGGGCAGGGCGAGGCCCAGGTCGATTTCCCGGAAGCGGAAGGGCGCGATCTGCCCGTAGATGCGCAGGGGCTCGCGCCAGCCCGCCAGGGCCAGGTCCAGGTCGCCGTCCAGGTCGAAGTCGCCGAACAGGCCGCCCTGGGATCCGGTGTCGGCGGCGATGCCGGCCTGCTCCAGGTCCACCGGGACGAAGCGCCAGCCGTGATCGTTGCGGTACAGGCGAGCCGGCCCGGTCTCGTTGGTGAGCAGCAGGTCGAGGTACCCGTCGCCGTCCAGGTCGCCCCAGAGGCCCATGTTGGCGTCCACATCCCGGCGGATGCCGGCCCGGCGGGTGACCGAGGCGAAGGTGCCGTCCTTGCGGTTGTGCAGGAGGTCCAGGGCCTCGCCCCAGCCGCAGATGAGGATGTCCACGGCGCCGTCGTTGTCGAAGTCGGCGGCGCTGGCCCCCAGCTCCAGGTTGCGGATGCCCTGGGGCATGAGGTTGCCGCCCACCCCGGAGGGGATGCTCTTGTCGCGGAAGGTGCCGTCCCCGTTGTTGATGAGCAGGCGGTTCAGGGTGCGGAAGCCGACCAGGTACACGTCGAGCAGCCCGTCCTGGTCGAAGTCGGCCATGGCGACGCCGTAGCTGTCGCGGATGTCCGGGATGCGGGGCTCCGCGGCCGGGCCCTCCCCGGCGGCGCCGGAGGCCGTGAAGCCGGCCGCCAGGCAGGCCGCCATGAGGGCCGTCGCGCGGGCGTTACCTGGGATGCTGCTGCGTGCGGCCATGGCGTCGTCGTCCGTCCCCGGCGAAACATAGAAAAAGCCCGC
>CBILQL010000082.1:0-11453 GCA_966238865.1 uncultured bacterium | reverse complement strand
GACGAGAGTCCCGGCTGACCCGGACGGCCCTTTTGCGGCTCGGGGCGCGGCGAGGGGCGCGGCGATGGCCGTGCTGGACTACTGCCCGGTCCCGGCGGGGCGGCATGGATGCAAGGAGGGATGGAATGGCAGGCGAGGAAAAGCCGGCGGAGAACAAGGAGGGGGGCAGGCGGTCCCGGCGGAAGAAGCAGCCGCCCCTGCAGCCCGACTCCCCACTGGATGAAGGCGCGCCGGGAACGGCGAAGCCCGATGGCCCGCCGCCGTCCGGGAAGGCAGCGGCCGGCCGAAGGGAGAAGTACGCCGCCAAGCCGCCCGTCCGGAAGGAGCTGCGGGTCTCCGACGTCATGACCGAGGATCCGGTATGCTGCCTCCCGGAAACGCCCCTCATGAACGTGGCCCGGCTCATGGCCGAGAATTCCTGCGGGGCGATACCGGTGATCCGTTCGTCGGCGGACAGGACTCCCGTGGGCATCGTCACCGACAGGGACGTGGCCGTGCGCACCGTGGCCGAAGGCCGCAATCCCCTGGAGCTCGCGGCCGGGAACGTCATGTCGTCGTCGCCGATCACCATCGGCCCCGACGAGCCGCTGGCGGCCTGCGCCTCCCTGATGCGTGAGAAGCAGGTGCGCCGCATCGTGGTGGTGGATCCGGAGGGGCTGGTCCGGGGCCTGGTGGTCCTCGCCCAGGTCGCCCGCCACCTGCCCCGCGAGATCAGCGGCGAAACCGTGAAGGACATTTCCCGGCCGCCCCAGGGCGGCGCGGACTAACCGACAGAAGGAGCGAAGCCTATGCAATCCGATACGATGAAGGATCCCGTCGCCGAGGAACGGGTGCGGGATCATGTCCGCTACTATTCGTCCCTGGGCCCGGAGGCCGTTTCGGCGCGCATCCGCGAGCTGGACGAGGAATGGGGAATGGAGCGGGCCCTCGGGGTCGGACTGGCCGGCATCGGGACCTTCGGCCTGCTGATGGGGCTGTTCGGCGCGCGCGCCTTCCGCCTGCTGACCTGGCTGTCCCTGCCCCTGCTCCTCGCCTTCTCCCTGGGCCGCTGGTCGCCGCCGCAAGCCATGACCGACCGTCGCGGCCTGCGCACGCGGAAGGAGATCGAGGAGGAGCGCTACGCCCTCAAGGCCTTGCGGGGGGACTTCCGGGAAGTGGGCCAGCCGAGCGAGGAAGAGGCCGGGAACCTGGGCCGCCGGGCGATCCGCGTCCTGGACGCCGTGCGGCGCTAGGAATCCCTGACGGGATGATCGTCCGGTTGTGCGGCCGGCCGGTTCAGGCCGGCTGCCAGGAAGCGGGCGCGGGAAACGGGTGGAAGCGCTTCAATCCCCTGGCCGCCTGCGCCGCGAAGTTGAGCAGCACCTCCCGATCGCTTTCGCCGAAGCCCGGGCTGCCGAAGATGTCCTGCGGCTTCTTGTCGTACAGGGAAAGGATGCCGACGACCCGGCCGTCCGCTTCCAGGGCCGCAACCAGGGCGCTTTCCGATCCCAGCAGATCCCCGCTGTAGGGGCTTTCCCTCAGGTCCGGGAACAGGGCCACGCTCCGGCCGGGTCCCAGGTCCGCGACGATGCGCTCGTCCAGGTCGAGGATGTCCTTGAGCCAGGCGGGATTCCTGTGGGACAGGGTGTCGAACACCCTGGGCTCCTCGCCGGCGCGGTTGCACAGGCGCAGGACGCAGGTTTCCGCCTCCAGGATGAGGCGCACGTTGGAGAGCAGCATGCGGCCCAGTTCGCCCAGGTCGGTGACCGAGTCCTGGTCATAGGCGAACTGGGAGATGGCGCTGAGCTTCAGGGACTGGGACTTGACCGCTTCCCGCTCGCGGTTCCTGGCGACTTCGCGGGACAGGAGTTCGCCGATCCGCCGCAGCGCCGCGGTCTCCTCCTTGAGCGCGTTCTTCTCCGAGTTCAGCTGCACGAACAGGGTGCCGGCCAGTTCCTGGCCGTTGCGTATGGGCTGCAGGATATACCACTTCTTGTCGCGGGGCCCCTTGCCGGCAGCGTTCACGCAGAAGGTGTTGTCGGTCTTGATCACCCGCTGGGCGAAGAAATCGTCCAGGAGCTTGGTCTTCTCCCGCAGCGGACCGATGCCGGACGCGCTGGAGGCGGTTGCCACGAAGACCCCTTCCTCGGCGCAGAACTCGTAATAGCTGCACTGGTTGGCACCGAGGCTGTTGGCCACCTTCATGAGCAGGAGGTTGAGGCGCTCCTCCAGGCGGTAAGGCATGGCCAGGATTTCCCGCGCGCTGGCGAGGAGCCCGGGGCCTTGGGAGGCGTGCGCGCCGGGCTCGCCCTCCTTGGAGGCCTTGATCACGTCGGCGGTGAGCCGTGCGAGGTCCTCCAGAAAGGCGACGTCCTCCGGCCCGAAGACCCGTCCGGGCCGGCTGCTGGCCACGTTCAGCACCCCCACGGCCTCCTCGCCGTAGAGCAGGGGACAGCAGATGGAGGAGACGAGGCCGGGGCTCTGGTACTCGGCCGCGTAGGCTTCCCGATCCGCGGCGCCCTGGATGAGGATGGATTCCCCCCTCCGGATGGCGGTGCCGCTGACGCCCCTGCCCACCTTCTGCACGGCGGACAGCACCATCTGGTCCTCGAGCCCGACCGCGGCCTCGATGGTCAGCTGCCTGCGGGCCGCGTCCAGGAGCATCAGGGAGCCCCGGTCCGCCTCGGTGGCCTTCACCGCCGCGCCGAGGATGGCCTTCAGGATCTCGCCCCGGCCCCGGTGCACGCTCACCGCCTCCCGCACCTCGGCCATGCAGCGCCGGACGTGCTCGCCGACGCCTTCGCCCCGCGAGGAGGTGGGCTTCAGCGATCCGAAGAGGATGCGCGCGCCCATGGCGCTGATCACGTCCACCTTGCGCAGGGGAAGGCGGCGCAGGCGCGACGCCACGGCCGGGCTGCGGGTGGTGTCGATGATGATCGACAGGTTGGGGAACTGGGTGAGGCGGCCCACGTCCTCGAGATCGGGGTTCAGGATCCTGATCACCTGGATGCCGGGCGCGTCCAGCAGGCTCGGGAGGAGATCGGCGGTCTCGCGGTTGAGGCCGACGACGGCGGCCTGGCGCGGCGCGGTCCCGTCGGCCGGGGAGTAGGGTAACCTTGAAGTTTCCATTCGGTGCGGCCATGGGCGGGAGCGGCATGCGGGCCGCCGCGGCCATGGGCCGGGACATCCCCATTGTAGGGGAGGGAAAGGCGTTTCTTCAAGCCTGTTGGATTTTTGGGGCGCGCCCGGCGGTCTCGCGGCCGCCTCCCTGTGGTCCTGCCGCCGCCTCCCAGTGGTCTTGCCGCCGCCGAAGCCTACCGGTAGAATGGGAGGGATGCCGGCCGACCTGTTCCCTTCCCGCCAGCCGCCGGCGCGCCCCTCCGGCCGTCCCTCCCGGCGCCCTCCGGCAGCATATGCGGCCGGGCTCATCGTCGTGGCGTCCGCCGTCGTGCTGATCCCCTTGTGCTACCTGGCGATCCTGGCGGGCCTCGTCGGGGGATGCCTGTGGCACCTGCGGACCCATGCCGGATGGTTCTCGGGTCCGGAGGCCGGGCCGTTCTGGGCCCTCGCTTACGCGGGAGCGGCCCTGGCCCTGGCTCTGCCGGCCGCCTTCCTGCTGCGTCCCTTCCTGGCGCGCAATCCGGACGCGCCGCGCGGCGTCGAGCTCGACGCCGCGCGGGAGGCCAAGCTGCACGCCTTCGTGGACCAGATCTGCCGGACGCTGGGGACATCCTCGCCGGCGCGCATCCGCGCCACCATGGACGTGAACGCCAGCGCGCGCTTCTCCCCGGGGATCCTCCAGGTCGTCCGGGGTCGCCTGGAGCTCACCCTGGGATTGCCGCTGGTGCGGGGCCTCGACCTGGCCCAGTTCGCGGCCGTGCTGGCGCACGAGTTCGGGCATTTCGGCCAGGGGGGCGCCATGCGCCTCGTGCACGCCATCCGCAGCGTGAACCTCCGGTTCGCGCAAGCCGCCGCGATGGAAGGCGCCTGGGAGCGGAGCGCCCCGGAGGCCGGCCTCCTGGGCTCCCTGCTCCTGCCCGGCCTGGCGCTGGCCCGCGGCTGCGCGCTGCTGGCGCGGTGGATCCTGGCGGCCCATGTCCGCGCGGGGCAGGCCGTCAGCTGCCTGCTGCTCCGTCAGATGGAGCGCCAAGCCGATCTGGCCGCGGTCCGCCTGGTGGGGGGCGAGACCTTCGCCGGCATGGTGCTGGAGGCCAAGGTGCTCGAGGCCGCCTGGGGCCTGGCCAACCGCAGCCTGGGGCTGGCGCTCCGGGAGGGACGCCTGGCCGACGACCTGCCCGCCCTGGTGGCCGCCCACACCCGGGTCTTCATCCCCGAGGTGCGCCGCAAGATGGAGCAGTCCCTGCTCCTGGAGCGCAGCGCCCTGTTCGACACCCATCCGAGCCTGGCCGAGCGCGTGGCCTTCGCGCGCAGCATCCCGGGCCGCGGCATCTTCCACGCCGCGGGCCCGGCCCACTCCCTGTTCGCGGACTTCATCGGCCTCTCGCGCGAGGCCACGGAGGCGTTCTACCGGCAGGACCTGGGCGCCGACTTCCATCCCGAGCGCATGGTCCCCACCGCCGATCTGATCACCGGGCACAGCGAGGCCCAGGTCGGCGAGGCAGCCCTCTCGGGCTATTTCGGGGGGCTCACCACGCCGCTCCGTCCCCTGGCCCTCGATCCCGGCCACCTGGAGGCCGCCCGCGCGGCCGGCCCCAGGCCCCGCCTGGCCGCCGCGCGGGAGCGCGTGGAGGCGGGCCTGCCCCGCGCCGCCGAGGCCCTGCGCGCCTATGCCGCCGTGGACGCGCGGCGCCTGGACGCGGCGCAGGCCATGGCCCTGGCGAAGGCCAGGTTCCTGATCGAACCCGGGGATTTCCAGCTGGAACGGCGGGGCCATGCCCATGCCGAGGCCTCCTGGCGGGCCGCGGAGGCGAAGCTGCGGGATATCGGCGCCGGCCTGCTGGGCTTCGAATCCGCGCTGCGGGACCGACTGGCCGCGGCCCTGGCCGCGCTCGACGAGCCGGAGGTCCGCGGGAAGCTCGCCGACGCCGCCGTCCTGTCCCGCGAGGCCGCCCGCCTGGTCCCGATCCTCGGCGTCCTCGGCGAGGCCCAGCCCCGCCTCGACTCGATGCGCGTGGGCTTCCACGCCCTGGCCATCCTCATCGAGAACATCGACGGCAACGAGGGCGCCCGCGAGCTGGAGGAGCAGATGCGCCACCTGGCCTCGGCCCTGCGGCGCGACCTCATCGCGGTGCGCCTGGTCCTGGGCGAGCATCCCCATCCCTTCAGCCCGTCCGCGACGGGCGTGACGGTGGCCGCCTACGCCATGGAGGCGCTGCCCGGCGAGGGGGACATCGGGGGGCTGTTCAACGCGGCCGAGGAGACCTTGGAGCGTTGCCACGCCCTGCACGGCCGCATCCTGGGCCGCCTGGCGCTGGCGGCGGGGCGCGTCGAAGGCGCGCTCGGTTTCGGGCCCCTCAGGCTCGACCTATTTCCATTTGCCCATGCGCAGGATGGAGACGAGGAGCCAGAGGCCCACCAGGGCGGCGCCGCTGAACCCCGCGACGCCTAGCAGCGGGATCCCGTAGAACTTCGGCGGGATGCCGGAGAGCACCACCAGCGACGACCCGATGATCAGGGACGCCAGCACGAAGGCGAAGACCAGGCGGTTGATCATGCGCTCGTGGGTGCGCAGCATGGGCTCGAGCCCCTGGTGCTGGAACTCGATGCGCAGCTTCCCGCGCTTCACGAGCCCGAGGATGTCCCGCGCCTGTGCGGGCAGCTCGCGGATCATCGGGGTCAGATCCATCGCCCCGTAGTACATCTCCCGGAAGAGCCTGTCGGGGCGGAGCCGCTCGCGCATGGCGCGGCGCGCGAAGGGCCGCAGGGACTCCACCACGTCGAAGTCCGGATCCAGCCTGCGGGATACGCCGTCCACGGTGATGACCGCCTTGAGCATGAGGTAGAAGCCCGGCGGCATGCGCAGCCGGTGCTGGATGATGAGCCGGATGAGCCGGTTCAGGAACTCGCCGATGCGGAAATCCTTCAGGGTGACGAAGGAGTAGGTCTCGAGCAGTTCGCCCACCTCGTATTCCAGCACCTCCACGCTGTCCGACGGCTGGTATGCGAGCTGGAGCAGCGTCCTGGCGATGCGGGCCGCGTCCTGGTTGGCCACGCCCACCACGACGTCCATCAGGCGATCGCGATGGGCGGGGGAGAGGGTCCCCACCATGCCGTAGTCCAGGAAGCAGAGGACCCCGCCGGGCATGACCAGCACGTTGCCGGGATGGGGGTCGGCATGGAAGAAGCCCTGGTTGAAGACCTGGTGCAGGAGGATGCCGGAGAGCCCGCCGGCCACCGCGGCGGGATCGACGCCGGAAGCGCGGATGGCCTCCACGTTGGAGACCTTGATGCCGGCGATGAACTCCAGGGTGAGCAGCCGGCGGCCCGTGAATTCCCGGTAGACCTTGGGCACGTGGAAGCCCTTGAGGCCCGCGGAGGCCTGGGCGAAGCGCTCCACCTGGGCGGCCTCCAGGGAGAAATCCAGCTCCTTGCGGATGGTGCGCTCGAATTCCTCGCAGACGGTCACGGCCCCGAGCACGTCCATGCCTGACACGTATTTCTCCAGCAGGTAGGCGAGGTGGTACATGATCTCGAGATCGGTCCGCACCAAGTCCTCGATGCCGGGGCGCTGGACCTTGACGGCCACGCGCTCGCCCGTCAGCAGCGCCGCCTCGTACACCTGCGCCATGGAGGCGGAGGCGATGGGCGTCTCGGCGAAGCCGGCGAAGGCCGTCTCCAGGGGCCGGCCCAATTGGGCCGTCACCTGGGCCCGCGCCTCCTGCCAGGGGAAGGGCGGCACCGCGTCCTGGAGCTTCTCCAGCTCCGCGGCCCATTCCGGCGGGATGAGATCGGGGCGGTTGCCGATCATCTGCCCCAGCTTGATGAAGGCGGGGCCGAGCTCCTCGAGCGCGGTGCGGAACCGCTCCGGGCGCGTGAGCTGCCGATCGGCGGTGCGGGGCGGCAGCCGCAGGTACTTGCTGCCGATGTCGAGGTACTTCTCGAGATGCAGGCCGGCCAGGAGGTCACCGAAGCCGTGCTTGACGAACACGCCGACGATCTCCCGGAAGCGGGAGACGTTTCGGATGGTCTTGCCGAAGCGGCGGAAATTCCGTATCACGCGGGTGCCGGCGGGATCAGGCCCTGCCGGCCGCCTTCCCCTCCAGGGCCTGCACGCGGGCCTCGAGCGCCTGGATGCGGGACTCCAGGGCCTTCACCTCCGCGCGCCGGGGGATGTCCAGCTTCTCCAGGGCCGTGCCCACGGCGGCCGAGATGGTCCTGTCGAGGGAGGCCTTGGCGTCCTCGCTCTTCTTCAGGAACTCGTCCACCAGCTTCTTGCCTTCGCCCTCGGAAAGCTTGGCCTCCTCGGCGAACTTCCTGCCGAGCTCCTCGATCTTGTCGCGCGTGAGGAAGGCCAGTCCCACGCTCGCGTACAGGGCTTTTCTCAGGGAATCCAACATATGCGCTCCTTGGTCGGCGTCCGGATGGGATTAAAGTAGGCATTTTACCACCGCCGGACCGTCCCGGCGGACGCGTTGGGCCGGCTTCCGCGAGCTTGCTAATTTCCACCTAGTGGCGGGACGGCCGGCCGCTTCCGCAATCCCCGGTTCGCGGGGAAAGGCCGCCTTCCGTCCGTCCCGAAATCCCCGCCGGAGGACCGATTGAAGAACTTCGATGAAGCTCGCAAGCTGGAGCGTTTGGAACTCGACATCCTGATGGAGCTGAGGAGGGTCTTCCCCGGCACCGACCGGGCCTTTCCGGTCTCGATCCAGCAATGGGGCTCCGGGAAGCTGGAAGTCAACGGGATTTACGCCACCAACCGCGGGGAATTCTGCTTCATCGACGTCTGCGCGGCCCGCGGCCTCACCGTCCGCATGCTCGAGATGCGCAAGGCCCTGGACCTCGTCAACCTCCTGGGCCACATGGGCGTGGTCGGCAACCGCACGAGCCTCTCCGAGCTGGCCTACGGCGATTCCGCCATGAGCTATCCTCCCGCCAGCCTGCCGCCTCCCTGAGGGAGCAGGAAGAGCCTTCGGGGACATTGCCAGGGAGGTTTTCCGTTTTTCTTTTTTCGCTGGGTGAGGTTCCGACCCCTTTTCGCTTGATGGCCCGAACCCCCGGGACGTCCCAACGAAAAACGGAAAACCTCCCTCCGTCTTCCCTGTCAGCCCCCGCTGTTGCGGATGGCGTTCAGGAGCGCGGGATGCGGCTCGATGAGGATGCTGTCCTGCTTGGCGAGCGCCAGGCGGTTCGCGTCCAGCAGGCCCTGGGAATGCATGTAGGCCAGCAGGGGCTGATCCTCGGCGGCGTCGCGGGCGGGGAACAGCGCGGCGCGCACGCGCGCCAGGGAACGGCCCACCAAGGCCGGCACGGGCACGCCGCCGATCCGCGTCGCCTCCTCCAGACGGCTTTCGGGCGCCTCGGACGCCGTCGCCGGCGCCCCTTCGATGCGCAGGTCCGTGAACTGCAGGTCCTGGGCGGAAGGCAGTCCGGCGGGCAGCCGCAGGTCGAACCCCTTGGGCAGGGGGAGGTTCCGATCGAACACCGACGGACGCAGGGCGGGATTGAAGCGGCGGATCACCGCCGTGGAATACCCCGACAGCACGCGCAGCTGGCTCGGGGTCCAGCCGTGCTCGAGCTTCAGGGTCTTGAAGGGGACGGACGGCTGCCTGCGCAGGCCCGGGAACAGCGCGTCGGCCTGCATGGCCAGGCTGGAGGCCGCCAGGAACATGGCGTAATAATTGCGCGACACCGCCTTGAAGGAGGCCGCCTCGTAGCCCCTGATGATGGCGGAGGGATCGCGGCTGCCCGTCTCGCGCATGGCGTCCGAAATCTGCCCCGGTCCGTTGTTGTAGGCCATGATGGCCAGGGGCCAGGACCCGAGGAAGCGGTGGCAGGACTTCAGGAAGCGGGCCGCGGCGGAGGAGGAGGCGAGGGGATCCAGGCGCTGGTCCTGGATCTCGTCGATGGTCATGTAGGGATCCGCGGAGGCGCGCAGGAACTGGAAGATGCCGACCGCCCCGGCAGGGGACACCGCCGAGGGCTTGAACCAGGACTCGATATGGGCCAGGTGCATGAGGCGCGCGGGGACGCCGTGGGACGCGAACACCGAGTCCATATAAGGGCGGTAAGGCTGCGACCGCTCGAGGCTCTGGGCGAAGGTCTTGCGCATGCCGCGCTTGGCGACGGCGCGCGCCGCGGAAGCCTGGATGTCCGCGGCCGTCCAGGCGGACGGGAAGACGGCCTGCAGGGACTTCTGCTCCGCCGAACGCTCCTCGGCGGGAGTCTCGGCCAGCGACGCCGTCCGCCGGATCAGGTCCGCACGGGCCGCGGCCAGGCTGTCCTCCGCCTGGCGGGCCGGCAGGTGGCGGACCGGGATGCGGCCGAATACCACCGAAGGCTCCTCCGGATCGTAGAGCAGGGCCTCGTCCTCGTCCATGCGGTAATAGAGCTCGACCATGACGCAGGCCCGATCGAGGATGTGGCGATCGGCGGTGAATTCCTTGTCGGCGCGGATGAGCTTGAGGTTGTGATCGAGCGGGGAGGCGGAGGCCGGGGCCGCCGTCGCCGCGAGTCCGGCCAATCCGGCCAGGCATGTTGCGATACCGCGCTTGTCGAGCTTCATACTGTCCTCACCCCCGATGCAGGGTTTCCGACCCGCCCACAGGCGGCGCGGGGTTCCACGCGCGTTGCCTGCCGACCAGCCTGTTCAGCTCCCCAACAATTAAATCAAATCGGAGTCTTCGCTCAACTGGTTTTTCCCGGGATGCATTCCCGATCGTCTTGGATCGCTTCGGCTGGGCATAAGGTAAGTATCCCGCGCGGCCGATATCGCCACGAAACGTCCCGGCCGCCGCGATTTTTGCGGAATCGCTGGAGGAATTCGGCCCCGGAAATTGGGAACGAGGCGGAGTTTAGGGATTTTGGGCCGAAGGCGGGGGGGCGGACGCCCGCCGGGCCCAACGGCCGGCGGTCCCCGTCCTCCGTAACGTGTATGTTACAATACCGCCGTTCCGGGTCTCCGCGGGAAGCAATCCCCCGGGGACGCGGCCGGCGGGAGCCCCATGCCGGTCGATGAAGGCGAACTCGCCGTCGAAGCCGCGGACCAGCGCCCGATCCCCCTCGAAGCTCCCGGCCCACGCCCATTCCCCGGGGAAGGCCCTCGTCCCCGCCGTGTCCACGTAGCTCCAGGCGCCGCGGAAGCGGCCGCCCGACATCCTCCCGCGGGCGACGGGGGCGAGGCCGGCCGAGAAATCGCCGGCCGCGTCGAACAGGGAATCCATGGCGAAACCCCCGGAGGTGTCGATGAACCCGAAGCTGCGCCCTCCCTCGCTTCCCACCGTAACGACGGCGTAACCCCCGGAGAAGCCGCGCGGGACGTCCGCGAACACCGGAGGGATGGCGAGGCGGCCCCCGCGGTCGATGAAGCCCCAGGCCCCCTCCCCGGCGTCCCCGAAGCGGACCGCGGCGCGCCCGCCCGAGAAGGCGCGCGCGTCCGAGAAGGCCAGGGTTCCCACGGTGTCGCCTGCGGCATCGATGAAACGGTACTCCCCCGCCGCCGCCACGGCGGCGCGCCCTTCCCGGAAGGGTCCCGCCCAATCGTAGACGGCGGGTATGACCAGTTCGCCCCGCGCGTCGGCATAGCCCCACCGGGAGTCGATCTGCACCGGGGCCAGGCCCTCGGAGAGAGGCCCGGCGTATTGGAAGCGGGAGGCGGCCGCGGATCGGGCCGGCCTTCCGGGGCGTGCCGGCCCGGACCCGGCATGGTCGCGCCCGGCTGCATCCGCCGGCACGCCCGGATATTCCGAACGCGCCAGGGCGTCGCTCGCCAAGGCGTCGCTGAATCGCAGGGCATTTTCCGGTGATCGGCACGCCCAGAATAACGCGCAGCCGAGGATTGGGAACAACGACCGCAGGCGGAAGAAGGGTGGGGAGGCGCTACGCACGGACAAATGATAAGCAGGAGCTTTGCGGAGAATCTACCCCTATTTCCGCCACATTCCAAAGACAGGTTGCGTGCCATTTCCTCCGGGTCAGGTTATTTTAGTGGCGGTCTGGACACTGGGCCCTTGAGGGTTGGAGTCGTACCGGCGCGGTCTTGGGGCCGCCATTTTTCCGGTGTCCAGGAATTTCCACGAATCGTGCAGATGTGCCATTTGTCCCGTATCGGGAGGTTTCATGGCGACTTGGTATTGCAGAGCGGAACGGAGTTCATCGCGCCCCCGCGGCCGGGCCATGCCCGCCGCCCCGGCCTGGGCCGCCGTCGCGGCCCTCCTGGCCCACCTGGCGGTTCCTGCTCCGGCTTCCGCCGCGGCTCCGGCGTCCTCCTCCCGGGCGCCGAAAGCCGCGGCATCCTCGCCTGCCCCCGGGAACGCGTGCCACGCCGGCCGGTCCCAATACAATGCCGGCGACGTGCT
>CBILQL010000081.1:0-11478 GCA_966238865.1 uncultured bacterium | reverse complement strand
TGCCCGTCATGTAGGCGGCGCGGATGCCGGTGCGCCCGTAGATGGTGCCGCCGGTGGGGAAGTCGGGGCCCGTGCCCATGGCCAGCAGCTCCTCGTCCGGCAGATCGGGGTTCCGGATCATGGCCTGGCAGGCGTTCACGATCTCCCGGAGGTTGTGGGGCGGCACGTTGGTGGCCATGCCCACGGCGATGCCGGTGGAGCCGTTGACCAGGAGGTTGGGGAAGGCCGAGGGCAGGACGGTGGGCTCCTGCAGGGAGGTGTCGTAGTTGGGGACGAAGTCGACGGTCTGCTTCTCCAGGTCCTGGAGCATCAGCTCGGCGAACTTCTCCATGCGCGCCTCGGTGTAGCGCATGGCCGCCGGCGGATCGCCGTCGATGGAACCGAAGTTGCCCTGGCCGTCCACCAGCGGATACCGCATGGAGAAGTCCTGGGCCATGCGCACGATGGACTCGTAGATGGCCGAATCGCCGTGGGGATGGTACTTGCCCATCACCTCGCCGACGATGTTTGCGGACTTCTTGTAGGGGCGGTCGGCGAAGAGGGAGATGTTCTCCATGCCGTAGAGGATGCGGCGGTGCACGGGCTTGAGGCCGTCGCGCACGTCGGGCAGGGCGCGCGCGACGATCACCGACATGGAATACCGGAGGTAGGAGATCTTCATCTCCTCCTCGATGAAGGTATTCACGATCTTGTCGTTGCCTTGGGCGGGTGCGGTCATGGGGTCTCCTGCTCCTTGCGATGTCCCGGGCGGCTCAGCCCCCCAGGGACTTCCACTCCTCCCCGAGGCCGAGCAGCCTCCGGAATTCCTCCGGATGGCTCTGCTCAACCTGCAGGGGCGTGACGGCGATGCGTTTGCGGGCCAATGCGTAGTCGTCGGTTCCGGCCCGGAACCGGTCCTCGGGCTTGTAGCCCGTGAGCCGGAAGCGGGTGATGCCGTGGCGGTCGATGCCCGCCTCGTAGCTGTCGCGGAACATCACCGTGCTCATGGACGTGAGCTCGGTCCCCTCCACCTCCTCGGGGGGGCAGGGGGGGAAGTTGACGTTCCACAGGGGCGCGGGGCCCGATTCCGGCGCCTGGGGCAGCAGGCGGGGGTTGCGGAGCAGGCCGAGCAGCCAGTCGATGGCGGCCGCGACGTGCGCGGGGTCGTTCCGCCACACGGAGAGGGCCAGGGCCGGGATGCCCCACATGGCCCCTTCGCGGGCCGCGGCCACGGTTCCGGAATACACCGCGCTCATGCCGGCGTTCTCGCCCAGGTTGACGCCGGAGACGAGAAGGTCGGGGCGGGATTCCGCGAAGAGGTGGGACACCGCGAACTTGACGCAGTCGCAGGGCGTGCCGGCCACCTGGTAGACGGGGTAGGGGGCGATGGCGTCCTGGCGGTAGGTGAGATGCTTCTCCGTGCCGTGGGTGAAGGCCTGGGACATCCCGCTCTGATCGGTGGACGGGGCCACCACGGTCACCTGGTGATCGCGGCTCAGGGCATCCCCCAAGGCGGACAAGACCGGGCTCAGGATGCCGTCGTCGTTTGTGACTAGGATCTTCATCGCGTAAGGCTTGCGGGGGTTCGCCGGGGGCGGCATCCGCCGCTCGGAATACCGGGGTTCACCATCGTCCGCACAGGCTTCCAAAGATACCAAAAAGGGCCGCGATTTCCAACTTTCCGGGGCCTGCGCGGGAGCCTTCCGGAAGCCATCCGGCGCGCAACCGCGAAGCCCGCCCGGCGGGCCCGCGGGCCGCGGTTTATGGCGCGCTCCGCTTAAGCTATTTTTCCGCGCGCCATGAGCCCAGCCAACCTGCAAGCCCCGAAGGGCACCCGCGATTTCTATCCCGAGGAGATGCGGATCCAGAACCACCTGTTCCAGGTCTGGCGCAAGGCCTGCCTGGACTTCGCCTTCGAGGAGTACGAAGGGCCCACCTTCGAGCATCTTGAGCTGTTCACGGAGAAGAGCGGTCCCGAGATCGTCACCCAGCTCTACAACTTCAAGGACAAGGGCGATCGGGACATCGCGCTCCGGCCGGAGATGACGCCGACCCTGGCCAGGATGGTGAACCAGAAGGGCAATTCCCTGCGGCTCCCCCTGCGCTGGTTCTCGATCCCGCGCCTGTTCCGCTACGAGAAGGCGCAGAAGGGCCGGCTGCGGGAATTCTTCCAGCTCAACATGGACATCCTGGGCTGCAACACCGTCGCCGCCGAGGTGGAGCTCCTGGCGGCCATCGTGGGCATGCTGCGGGGCTTCGGCCTCACCGAGGCCGACTTCTCCATCCAGGTGAGCAGCCGGCGCCTGCTCTCCGAGCTGCTTGACGGCCTGGGGGTCCCCGAGGCCAAGAAGCCGGCGGTGTATTCGGCCCTGGACAAGCGGGCCAAGCTGGGCGAGGCGGAGTTCAAGGCCCTGCTGGGCAAGGAAGGCCTGTCGGGCGCGCATATCGAAGCGGTGGAACGCTTCTTCGGCTTCAAGGACATCCGCGCCCTGGGCGAATGGGTGCGCGCCTCCGGCCTGGAGAAGGCCCCCGCCGCGGCCGGGGAAGGCGTGCAACAGGCGCGTCCGGACGGACTGGGCGAGCTGGAAAGCCTTTTCGCCAGCATGGCCGGGCTCGGCCTGGGCGGCTACCTGAACCTGGACACCTCCATCGTGCGCGGGCTGGCGTATTACACCGGCATCGTCTTCGAGGTGTACGACCGGGCCATGGCCAACCGCGCTATCGCCGGCGGCGGGCGCTACGACAACCTGCTGGCCAGCCTGGGCGGTGCGCCCCTGAGCGGCGTGGGCTTCGGCATGGGCGACGTGGTCATCTGCGACATCCTCCGGGAGAAGGGCCTCCTGCCGACGGGGCGGGACGGCGCCGACTACTACCTCCTGGACGTGGCCCCCGGCGAGGGCGGCCCCCGTCCCGGCCTGCTGGGCCTCGCGTCCAGGCTGCGGGGCGCGGGAAGGCGCACGGCCTACTCCCTCTCCGGCGAGAAGTTCAAGAAGCAGATGGCCCAGGCCAACGACATGGGCGCCAGGAAGGTGATCTTCTTCGGCTCGGACAAGGCCGGGGAAGGGAAGTACGAGGTGAAGGACATGAAGACGGGAGAGCAGTCGGTGGTGGGGATCGAGGAGTTGTGAGGCGGAACTTGATGGGACGGCATGGGCGGGAAGATGGTTTTTGTTTTTCGTTTTTTGTTGGGAAATCATAGGGGCGTGGGCCCCCCAATCAACGCGGAGTCACCGCAATCTGGTTCACAACGAAAAACGAAAAACGAAAAACGGACCAATATTGCAAGCCAATAAAATGAAGAAGCATAAAACCCCATCGCCTTCCTCCCCGGGCTCCTACGAAGGCCGCCAATCCCACATCCCCGCCCTCGCGACCCCGCACATCGAGACCTGGGAATTCATGTACCCCGGTTCCGACACCGTGCTGGAGGTCAGCATCCCGGAATTCACCTGCATCTGCCCAAAGACCGGCCTGCCCGACTTCGCGACCCTGGTCATCACCTACGTGCCCGACAAGCTATGCCTGGAGCTGAAGAGCCTCAAGGAATACATCCTGTTCTTCCGGGACGTGGGCATCTTCCACGAGCACGTGGTCAACAAGATGCTCCGGGACTGCGCCGGGGCCTGCAAGCCCAAAAGCATGGAAATCCGCGGGGTGTTCAATTCGCGCGGGGGGATCCAGACCACGGCGACCGCGAAAACCGGCCCCGGACGGCTCGCCGGCGCCCGCCGCCCCGGCGCTCGCCGCCCCGGCGACAGCGCCGCGAGAAATTAGTTTTACAGGACGCAAGAAAGGACAGAAGGTATCCACATGGCGAAGGTTCACAATTTCAGCCCCGGTCCCTCGATCCTCCCCCGGGAGGCCATGGAGGCGGGTTCCAAGGCCTGCCTCGACTTCCAGGGCACCGGCCTCTCCCTCCTGGAGATGTCGCATCGCGGCAAGGAATTCATCGGCGTGATGAACGATGCCATCTCCCTGGTCAAGGAGCTGCTGGGAGTCCCGTCCGGATACTCGGTCCTCTTCCTCCAGGGCGGCGCCAGCACCCAGTTCGCCATGGTCCCCTACAACCTGCTGGACGAAGGCGAGACCGC
Organism: uncultured bacterium; assembly: GCA_966238865.1. GTDB lineage: Bacteria > Fibrobacterota > Fibrobacteria > UBA11236 > UBA11236 > CBILQL01. Next base: position 7,408 of record CBILQL010000081.1, on the reverse strand, counting down.
CGCCTACCTGGACACCGGCACATGGGCCAACAAGGCCCTCAAGGAGGCCAAGCTCTTCGGGAACGTCAAGGTGGTGGCCTCGTCCAAGGAGGCCAACTATTCCTTCATCCCCAAGACCTACGATATCCCGAAGGACGCGCGTTACTTCCACGTGACGTCCAACAACACCATCTTCGGCACCCAGATGCATTCCTTCCCGGACTCGCCCGTCCCCCTCGTCGCGGACATGTCGAGCGACATCTTCAGCCGTCCCGTGGACGTGGCGAAGTTCGGGCTCATCTACGCGGGCGCCCAGAAGAACATGGGCATCGCCGGGACCACCCTGGTCATCGTCCGCGACGACCTGCTGGGCAAGGTGAAGCGCAAGATCCCCTCGATGCTGGACTACAAGATCCACATCGAGGGCGAGAGCATGTACAACACCCCGCCGGTGTTCCCCGTGTACCTCGCCTTGGAGACCCTCAAGTGGGTGAAGAAGCTGGGCGGGGTGGCCGCCATGCAGAAGCGCAACGAGGAGAAGGCCCGCCGGCTCTACCAGGAGATCGACGAGAATCCGCTCTTCAAGGGCACCGCCGCCACGGAGGACCGTTCGCGCATGAACGTCACCTTCGTGATGGAAAAGCCCGAGCTGGAGGGCGCCTTCGACAAGGCCGCCATCGCGGCCAACCTGTCCGGCCTCAAGGGCCATCGCAGCGTGGGCGGGTTCCGGGCCTCCATCTACAACGCCATGGATGTGGAGAGCATCGACGCCCTGGTCGCGGTCATGCGCGACTTCGCCAAGAAGAATGGCTGAATCCGGAACCCGGGGCCGGCTCGGCCGGGGCGCCTTAGGCGTCCTGGCGGCCGCGGCCCTGGGCCTTTTCCCCGGCCTTTCCCCGGCGGCCCAGCCCCCTGAGGCCGCTTCCGCCGACGCCCTCGCCGATACCCTCGCTGGCCCCCGTGGTGAAGTTCGTCCCGGAGCAGGTGCCGATACCGCGGCTGCGGCTTCGCGGGCGCCGGTTACCGTCCCTTCGCGTCGCTTTCCGGGGGAGCCCCTGCTCCTCCAGGCCCCGCTGGTCGACTGGCCCTCCGGGTTCGAGGAGGCCAACGGCGGCGCCGGATTCCTGTCCCCGAGCATGCGCCAATCGATTCTCTGGACGGCCTCGGCCACCCAGCTCGGCGTGCAGACCCTGGCCTGGGCCTGGCAGCCGGAGACGGGCGGCTTCTGGCGGGACGGGGGATTCTGGCTGTCCATGGGCGCCTTCGTCTTCTTCACCACCTACCTGCCCCTCGGGGACGCCTGGATGCACGAGGAATGGCACCGGGCCGTCCTCACCCGCGGCGGGGCCGAAAGCCGCAACGGCGTGTACGGCGCGGAGCTGGGGGCGGAGATCATCTATGTGGACGGCGTCAAGGACGCGGACCTGGCGCGCCTCAAGGACGAGAGCCCCGCGGATTTCGTGCGCCTCATGGAGGCCGGCCTCGAGGGGGAGGTCGAGGTGCGGCGCCTCATGCGCCGGAACAATTTCTTCCTGGGACGCCCGTCCACCCACGATCGCTTCGTCTGGTGGGTGCAGGGGCTCAACTCCGCCTACTACCTCGCCGCCTGCGCCAACGGCTGGCTGGACAAGGAGCTCCGCGGCATGGAGGCGGAGGAGGCCGACATGGACGACCGGGACTTCACCGGTCCCGATTTCTCCGCCTGGGTCTACGACCTGCGCCGTCCCGACGAGCCCTACGGAGAGGGTCCGCGGGGGCGGCCGCATCCATCCGGGACGCCCGGCTACCGGCGCTACCTGGCCAGCTCCGACCTGACCGGGGCGGAGCGGGACTATCTCCGGCTCCAGGCCGTCCTGTCCCTGCTCAACTTCGCCTCGCCTCAGTACTGGGGGCCGGACTGGCTGCCCTGGGATCTGCCGGGAAGCGGCCGGGGCATGCTCTGGAACGCCGGCCTCGTCCACCACCTCACGCCCTTCGGCTATTCCCTCGGGGGCGACCTGTTCCTCAAGCGCGGGAAATGGGCCTGGGTGCTCGGCGTCCAGGGGTATGTCAATTCCGATTGGGTATCGCCCGGGATCTCGGGCCAGCTCTTCCGCTACCCGCTCCAGGTGGGACGCCAGGTGGTATGCCTCACGGGCGAGGCATCGGCGTGGCTGCAGCCCGAGGATTTGCGCTTCGATGCCCCGGGAATGCTCCCCGGCGGCTCCATGCTGGCCGGCCTGGCGCTGCCCTTCGCCGGCGGGATCGAGCTGTGGGCCGAGGTGGATGCCAAGAGCGAGGGCTGGGTGCCCGGCAACGTCTACCTGGATCCGGCCGTGCAGGCGCGGGCCGGGCTGGCCTGGCGCCTGTAGTGCCGCGCGGACCGCCGCGCCGGTCCCGTCGCCGATCAGCCGAGCAGGACGTTGTCGATGAGGCGCGTCTTCCCGTAGAACACCGCCACCGCCAGCACGGCGGGCCCGTCCACCTTGGAGATCGGCTCCAGGGACGCCTGGGACACGGCCTCGACGTAGTCGATGCGGGTGGGGGAGGACGCTTCGATCTCCCGGAGCGCGAGGGCCTTCAGGGCCCCGGCGTCGGCCTCGCCCTTCGCCCAGGCATCCCTGGCGAGGAAGAGCCCCCGGCTCAGGGCGGCGGCGCGCCCCTTCTCCTCCGGGGTAAGGTAGGCGTTACGGGAGCTCAGGGCCAACCCGGACGGCTCGCGCACGGTGTCGACGATCTCGAGCTCAAGGCCCACCGACAGGTCCCGGACCAGCTTGCGCAGGATGAGGGCCTGCTGGATGTCCTTCTGGCCGAAGTAGGCGCGGTCGGGGCGGACGATGTTGAACAGCTTGAGCACCACGGAGCACACGCCGCGGAAATGCCCGGGGCGCGCTGCGCCGTCGAGGAAGCGGTCGAGGCCCTCCACCTGGCAGTAGGTGGAATGGTCCGGGGCGTAGAAATCCGCGGCCTCGGGGGCGAACACGGCGTCGACGCCGGCCCGGCGGCACATTTCCGCGTCGGCGTCGAAGGGCCTCGGATACCTGGCGAAGTCCTCGGAGGGGCCGAATTGCAGCGGGTTCACGAAGATGGACACCACGGTGACCGGGTTCCCGGCGCGGCTACGCTCCACGAGCTCCATGTGGCCGGCGTGCAGGGCCCCCATGGTGGGCACGAATCCCACCTCGCGGCGCGCGTCCTCCAGGCGCTCCGCCTTGATGGCCACGTCGGCGCGCGGGTCGCGCTCGCGCGGCATGGTCTTGCGCCATTCCCGGAACTCGTCGATGCCGCGGAGTATTTCCATTGCGGTTCCGGCCTCACGTCTTCCCGAACGAGGTGGGGGAGAAATAGCTCACGCCGTCCGGCACCCGGGAGATGCGGTCCACCAGCATGTCGAGATCGGCGGGGTTCTTCACGAAGTCGATGTTGTTGGTGTTGACCACCAGCAGCGGCGAGGCGTCGTAGTAGTGGAAGTAGGTGTTGTAGGCCTGGTTCAGCGCCTCGATGTAGGCCTCCTCCATGGTGCGCTCGTAGGGCCGGTCCCGCAGGCGGATGCGGTGCATCAGGGTGCGGGTGTCTGCCTGCAGGTAGACCACGTAATCGGGCTTGACCAGATCCCGCTCCAGCATCTCCGAGAACTTGTAGTACAGGGCCATCTCGTTCTCGTCCAGGTTGAGCGTGGCGAACACCTTGTCCTTGGCGAACATGTAATCGCTCACGATCTGGGGGCGGAAGAGGTCCTGCTGCTGGAACAGCTCCTGGATCTGGCGGTAGCGGGAGAGGAAGAAGAACACCTGGGTCTGGAAGGCGTAGCGGGCCTTGTCCTTGTAGAAATCGGAGAGGAAGGGATTGTTCTCGAACTCCTCGTACAGCGGCATGCACCCCATGCGCTCGCCCAGGGCCTTCACCAGGGTGGACTTGCCCGCCCCGATGACGCCTTCCACCGCCAGATAGCGCACGCCGTCCGGCAGCGACAGGGGCGTGGCCGGGAGCGGCCGGTACTCGGCGACGTCCTGGCGTCCCTGCACCTCGATGCAGCGCTGGAGCTGCCGGGAGACGGGCTCGGAGAAGCCGGTGAGCACGTAGTCCGGATCCAGGTCGGCGAGAGGGGTGAGCACGAATTGCCGATCCAGGATGTGGGGATGGGGGATGATCAGCCCCTCCTCGTGGACGATGTCCCGGCCGTAGGCGAGGATGTCGAGATCGATCTCCCGCGCGGCCCAGCGCCCCCGCGGCTGGCGGCCCAGGCGCGCCTCCGTCCCACGGCAGAACTCGAGCAGCTCCCGGGAGGTGAGGCGGGTGCCGAAGCGCACGCACAGGTTCAGGTACTTCCCCTGCTCCCCGGGACCCACGGGGGCGGTCTCGTACACCTTGCTCTTGCGGATCGGGGTGGTGGCGACGGTGCGCAGGGCGTCCAGCGCCTTCTGGATGAAATTCTCGCGGTCCCCCAGGTTGCTCCCCAGGGCCAGGGTGGCGATGATTTCGGGTCGGTTCCTCCCCGCGCTTTCCGGCCGTGCCATGCGAGTCCAAATATACTTCAGGCCCCCGCGGCCGCGGTTTCCTCCCTCCGGGGGCTTCGGCGTCCGTTTTTTCCACGCCCCGACAGGGTCATGCAGGGGTCAAGTCGTTGACTGGCGGGCGGTTTTTAATATCTTTTCCCAGGTCCATTTCACTGCCCTACACTCTTCCACCAAGACCCCTCCCTATTCCCATGCATCGAAGGAGATCCATTTTGGCCACCAAACCGAAAGCCACCCTTAAGAAAGGTTCGGAAAAGTCCCGGGAGGAGCAGCTCCAGGATGCCGAGGCCGAATCGCGCGAGGCGGCCAGCCGGCGCGGGGTTTCCGCCGAGGGCGGGGACGGCCACGACGATTCCGGCGATGAGGGCGGCCACGACAACGGCGATGCCGGCGGCGGCAAGACCCTGCAGGAGGCCAAGAACCGGTGGACCGAGCTGAAGAAGCTCGGCATGAAGGAGCTCATCAACCTGGGCCTCAGCCTCCAGATCGCCGATCCCCGGAGCCTCCGCAAGCAGGCCCTGGTCTTCGCCATCCTGGAGAAGGAGACCGGCGGCAACGCCGCCATCTATGCCGAGGGCGTGCTGGAAGTGATGGACGAGGGCTACGGCTTCCTGCGCTCGCCGGACCACAGCTACGTGGCCGGCCCCGACGACGTGTACGTCTCCTCCACCCAGATCAAGCGCTTCGGCCTGCAGACCGGCGACACCATCACCGGCATGGTGCGGGCGCCCAAGGACAACGAGCGCTACTTCGCCCTGCTGCGCATCCAGAAGGTGAACATGGAGGACCCGGAGGTGTGCAAGGACCGCGTGTCCTTCGACAACCTCACCCCCCTGCACCCGGACGTGCCCTTCAACTGCGAGTACGACGCCAAGGACCTGTCCACCCGCATCATGAACCTGTTCACGCCCATCGGGCGCGGGCAGCGCGGCCTGATCGTGGCGCCGCCGCGGGCCGGCAAGACCATCCTGCTCCAGAACATCGCCAACGCCATCGTGCGCAACCACCAGGAAGTGAAGCTCATGGTGCTCCTCATCGACGAGCGCCCCGAGGAGGTCACGGACATGCGCCGCAACGTGCCGGCGGAGGTGTTCAGCTCCACCTTCGACGAGCCCCCGGAGCGCCACATCCAGGTCGCCAACATGGTGATCGAGAAGGCCCGGCGCCTGGTGGAGCACAACCAGCACGTCGTCATCCTGCTCGACTCCATCACCCGCCTGGCGCGCGCCCACAACGTGGTCATCCCGCACTCGGGCAAGATCCTCTCCGGCGGCGTCGACGCCATGGCCCTGCAGAAGCCCAAGCGCTTCTTCGGCTCGGCGCGCAACATCGAGGGGGGCGGCAGCCTCACCATCATCGCCACCGCCCTCATCGAGACCGGCTCCCGCATGGACGAGGTAATCTTCGAGGAGTTCAAGGGCACCGGCAACATGGAGCTCATCCTCGATCGCCGCATCGCCGAGAAGCGCATCTGGCCGGCCATCGACGTGTTCAAGTCGGGCACCCGCAAGGAGGAGCTGCTCATGTCCCCGGACGACCTGCGCCGCGTGTGGATCCTGCGCCGCTACCTGCAGGACCTCTCGCCGGTGGAGATCATGGAGTTCCTCACCGACAAGTTCAAGGGCACCAAGAGCAACAAAGAGTTCCTGGATTCGATGAATGGTTGAGTTCCAGACCATCGGCGTGCTCGGCTGCGGAAACATGGGGGGCGCCCTGGTGCGCGCCCTGGTCCAGTCCGGCACGGCCGCCCCCAAGGACGTCTTCGTCTACGACACCCTGCCGGGCGCCATGGAGGCGCTCAAGAAGGATCTGGGCGTGCAGACGGTGGTCCATGCCGAGGAACTGGCCCAGCGCTCCGACGTGCTCATCCTGGCGGTGAAGCCCCAGATCTTCCACCACATCGCCCCCGGCCTCAAGCCGAAGAGCGGTCCTCGGGAGAAGGTGGTCGTCAGCGTGATGGCCGGCGTCACCGGCGGGACCATCCGCTCGCATTTCCCCGGCGACTGGCAGGTGGTGAGGGTGATGCCCAACCTGCCCCTGTCGGTGGGCGAGGGCGCCACCGCCATCGAGACCGACGGCCATTCCGAGGCGACCCTGCTGCTGGTGGAGCGCCTGTTCAGCGCCGCCGGGCGCGCGGTGCGGGTGGGGAGCCACCAGATGGACGCCGTGACCGGCCTGTCCGGCAGCGGGCCCGCCTACGTCTTCGAATTCCTCGAGGGTCTCATCCTGGCCGGCGTGAAAGCCGGGCTGCCCCGCGACGCCGCCTCCGCCCTGGTGATGGAGACGGCCAAGGGGGCCCTGAAGCTCCTGGAATCCGGCGCGGACGGCCCGTCCCAATGGACCGCCAAGGTCTGCTCGCCGGGCGGCACCACCATCCACGGTGTGCACGTGCTGGAAGAGGCGGGATTCAAGGGCATCCTGATGGCCGCCGTGGAAGCGGCCGTGAAGCGTTCCCGCGAACTGGCTGCTTAAGAAAGCAGTGGCTGCCTAAGAAAGCAGTGGCTGCATAAGAAAGCAGTGGCTGCATAAGAAAGCGGTGGCTTTTTAAGAAAGCGGTAGCCGCTCAAAGATCGGAATCGTTGCCCTGGATGTAAAAGGCGGGCGAGAAGGCGTGCAGCGTCGAGTCGGCGAGGCTGGCGAACCGGAGCCGATACGTTCCGCTGGCCAGGTTTTCGGGAAGATTCAATTGGCCCGAGCCGTTGTACGTGCCTGTCGGGGTCCATCCCATGACGTACCGGCGCGGGTTATCCCACCATAACGTGACAGCGGTGACGGGCCCCGGCTGCCCTGTCACGCTCCATGCCACTTCCCCCAAGCCTCCGGCGGTCCAGGTCTCTCCCGCCTGGGGCTTCTGGATCACGTACGTGCCGGACCGGATGGGGGTTTCGAACGTCAAGGCCGACGTGCAAATCCCGATGCGCGGTCCCTTACGT
>CBILQL010000080.1:0-11487 GCA_966238865.1 uncultured bacterium | reverse complement strand
TGGAGTCTCTCCGGGGTTGCCCTGCGCGGCGGCCTCGCGGGGCGGGCTCGGGGGCTCGGTGGGCTGCGGGGCCTCGGCCGCCTCGGCCGCCTTGGCCGCCTTGGCCGGCCTGGGCGGCGTGGGTGCTTTCGGAGCGCGGGCAGGCGTCGCGGTCCCCGCCGCGGACTCTCCGGTGGCGGCGGCCGTCGCCGCGGACCCGGCTCCGGGCTTGTCGTCCTTCTCCTCCTTGGGGGGCTCCGCCGGCGGCGCCTTGCGGATCACCTTCTTCACGCGCTCCTTGAGCGCCTCCACGAGCTTGGGAACGTGGAAGTAGAGGCGCCCCTTCCAGGTCGGGCGGGCCGCCTCGATGCGCAGGTCGTCGGGGAAGGCGTTCCCCCACAGGCTCTTGTGGCGGCTGGTGCCGGCCAGGAAGTCGTAGGCCTCGGCCTTCTCGGCGATGAGGCTCTCGAAGACCATGCCCCGCAGGGTGTTCCCGATGTTCTCGGCGGCGTGATCGTAGTCGAAGCCCTCCTGCAGCAGGTACACCACGCGGCCGTGGGCGAAGCAGAATTCCTGGGCCTTGATGGCGCCGTCGAGCTTCAGGTAGTAGAAGCGCAGGCTCCCCTTGGCGTGCAGCTCCCTGACCAGCAGGTCGTAGAAGGCCCGCTTCCTCGGATCGGTGAAGACGCCGCCCTGCCCCTTGGCCTTCCAGCGGCTGGCATGGTTCGCGAACAGGGCCGACAGGGCCTCCGGGAACTCGGCGGGATCCTCGTGCCGGCCGAACTCCACGGCCTTGTACTTCTCCCCGAGCTTCCGCCGCGACGAGCGGAGCGAGGTGCGGAAGCGGCTCTGCATGGTGGCGAGGAGGGCGTCCATGCTCTCGGGGATGTCGCGCTTGGGGCACGGGGTGCGGACCACGTCCACGTGCATGCCCTTCCCCCGGGCCCAGTCGATCAGGTCCCGGGCGGTCCCGGATCCCTCGGGCACCTGGTTGAAGTGGACCGCGTCCCAGGGCAGGGCGTCCAGGGCGGCGAGCAGGGCCGCCAGGGCCTCGGCCCGGCGGTCCCTGCGCAGGACCAGGTTCATGTGGTCGGTCTCGTAGGTGCCGTCGCCGACGAAGAGCAGGGCGCGGTAGGACATCCCGTGGCGGCGCACCTCCTGGATCATCATGGGCGCGATGCCCACCAGGGCGTCGCCGTCCTCGGCGAGGACCAGGCGCAGCTCCGCCCGCGGCCGGTAGGAGACCCACCAGGAGTGCAGCCACTCGAAGCTGAGGAAGGTGTTGGCGTCGGCGGCCTCGGCCAGCAGCGCGTCCCAGCGGGGGCGCAGGGCCGCGAAGCCCGCGTCGTCGGAGACGATCCGGATGCGCAGGCTCACGGCGACATCCCCGGGGAAGGCCGGGAGGGCCGGGCCGGCGCCCGGCACGGATCAGCGGTCGACATGCTTACGCATCCACAGCTCGAGGAACAGCACGTAGTACAGGTAGGTCCCGAAGTACGGCGTCTTGTCGTCCTGGCTGCGGCGGTAGAGGTCCTGCACGAAGCCCTTGCGGAAGAAGCCGCGGGTCTCGACGCGCGGATCGAAGACCGCGTCCTTGAGGAAGTCGTTGAGCTTGCCGGGACGCAGCATCCAGCGCACCACCGGGATGCCGAAGCCGTGCTTGGTCTTCTCGATGATCTCGGCGGGCAGCAGGGGCCGCATCGCCTCCTTGAAGACGTAGCGCAGGCGATTCCCCCTTACCTTGAGGTCGGGCGGGATGCGGCCGGTGAACTCCACCAACGGCGCGTCCAGGAACGGGAAGCGCACCCGGATGCCGGCCAGCTCGGTCATGCGGTTCACCTTGGGAAGGTCGTTGTCCATCAGGGTGAGCTTGAGGTCGTTGTACAGGAACTGGTCCAGGCCGCTCGGGGTCGCGGCGGCCTCCATGTAGCGCCGGCTGATCTCGGCCGGGGTGACGAAGCGGGTCGCGGCCAGGAAATCCCCGTCGAAGACCTGGCGCAGGTCCAGGTAGGAGGAGAGGCCGAAGCCGTGGATCTTCTCGTACAGGGGCGCGTGCGCCCGCTTCACGTAGTTCTCGGCCTTCTTCACGATGCCGACCTTGGCCGGGGCCGGCAGCACGCCCAGGATGGGGGCGATGACGCCGTCGGTGAGCCAGGACGGGAAGCGGCTGAAGTGGGTGAAGGTGTACTGGTAGCGGGCGTTGCCGCCGAAGATCTCGTCGCCGCCGTCGCCGCCCAGCATGATGTCCACGCCCTTCTCCTTGGCCAGCCTGGCGCAGAAATAGGTGGGGATGGCGGAGGAGTTGCCGAAGGGCTCGTCGTAGGCCCCGGCGATGGCGGGCAGGGCTTTGAGGACGTCGTCGGCGGTGACGTAGTACTCGTGGTGGCTGGTCCCGAAGGCCTTCACGGCGATGCGGCTGTACTCCATCTCGTCGTAGCCGGCCTCGTCGAAGCCCATGGAGAAGGTCTTGGCCCGCCCCGGGAAGAGCCGGGAGAAGAACCCGGCGATGGTGCTGGAATCGGTGCCGCCGGAGAGGAAGCTGCCGATCTTGTCGAGGGGCGCGCCGTAGCCGCCCTGCACGCGCACCGCGTCCTCGACCAGCGCGTAGATGCGGTCCTTGAGATCCTTCTCGTCGGCGATCTTCTCCGGAGGAAAGGCCATGCGCCAGACCTCGCGGGCCTCCGCGCGCCCGTCCGGGGCGATGTCCAGCCGGTGGCCGCTCTCCAGGCGCTTCACGGATCTGTAGATGGACCACGGCACGGGGATGGCCTCCATGTGGAGGTAGCTGTACACGGCCTGGGGATCCACCGCCTTGTCGAAGCCGGGCAGGACCTCCAGGGAACGGATGCGCGTGGCCACGGACGTGCGATCCCCGAGCCCGCTCCACGCCAAGGGGCGCACCCCGATGCGGTCGGTGAAGGCGTAGCCCCGGTCCTGCCGCTTGTCCCACAGGAAGACGCCGTACACGCCGCGCACGTCCTTCCACCAGTCGAGGCCCTTGCGCGCGTACAGGAGGGCCACCAGGGCCGCCTCGCCGCCGCCGGCGCGGCCCGCCCCGGGGTCGCCGCCGGCCAGGGCGTCGTGGTTGTAGATCTCCCCGTCCACGGCCAGGATCACCGCGTCGTCGGAGTGGAGCATCCCCGCCGCGTTCGGCCCGAAGCGGTCGTAGGCGGAGACGGCGACGTGGTTCCAGGCCAGCCCGGCCGTGCTGCCCTGGCCGTCCTCCCGGATGGCCGCGGCCATGGCCTCGGCCGCCGGCAGATCGGCGGCGCGGCCGCCCTTCATGGATATCCCGCAGATCCCGCTCATCCCGTCCTTTCTCAGATCCGGCGCGTGCCGGGATCGATGAATACCCGGTGCCACAGCTCGAAGTTGATCAGGGCCCAGATCCAGAAGCCGTAGTCCCGCTTGCCGGAGCGCTGCCCCGCCAGCACCCGCTCCACCACCCGCTGGTCGAAGTAGCCGCGCGCGCGGAACGCCTCCGACCGCAGCATGGCCTCGGCGTAGTCCTGCAGGGCGCCCCGGAACCACTGGTCGCGGGGGATGGCGAAGCCCTGCTTCTTCTTGTTGAGGACCGCATCGGGCAGGAAGCGCCCGGCGGCCTGGCGCAGCACGTACTTGCCGCGGCCGTCCTTGCGCTGCAGCTCCGGCGGGATGCCGGCGGCGAACTCGGCGATCTCGTAGTCGAGCAGCGGCGCGCGCGTCTCCAGGGAGCAGGCCATGGACATGCGGTCCACCTTCACGAGGATGTCCTCGGGCAGGTAGATCTTGGTGTCCGCGTACTGGGCCCGCGAGAGCGAGGGGCCCTCGGGCAGGTTCTTCCAGTAGTCGATGGCGAACCCCGCGGCCGGGACGCCGCGCAGCGATCGGCGCAGCTCCGGCGAGAAGAGGTTGTCCTTGATGAGCGGGAAGATGTCGAAGATGCGGCCGGCCTTGTACTCCTCCAGCTTGCCGATGGCGACCAGCCAGTTCTTCCCCGGGAAATGGATGGGCGCCATGCGGCCGAAGGGGCCGATGAGGCCGCGGCGCAGGGGCGCCGGGATGCGCCAGAAGGGGGCGAGCATGTCGCGCTTGGCGTAGTCGTTGTAGCCGGCGAAGAGCTCGTCCCCGCCGTCGCCGGAGAGCACCACGGTGACCTCCTGCCGGGCCATCCGGCTCACGTGGTAGGTCGGCACCGCGGAGGAGTCGGCGAAGGGCTCGTCGAAGTGCCAGACGAGATCGGGCAGCAGCGCGATGGCGTCCGACTTCACCGTGAACACCTTGTGGTCGGTCTTGAAGGCGTCGGCGACGAGCCGCGCGTCGGCGGACTCGGAGAAGCCCTGCTCCGCGAAGTCGATGGTGAAGGTCTTGACCGGGCGGTCCATGATCTTCGCCATGGTGCCGACCACGACGGAGGAATCGAGCCCCCCGGAGAGGAAGGCGCCGAGGGGCACCTCGCTGACGAGCCGCCGCTCCACGGCGGCCTTGAGCAGCGCTTCCAGCTTGTCCACGTAGTCGGACTCGGTCCGGCAGTCCCGCGAGGGCGCGTAGCGCACATCCCAGTACTGCCGCACCTCGGCGGGCCGCCCCTGCTCCAGCGTCAGCAGGTGGCCGGGGCGCAGCTTGCGCACCGACCGGAAGATGGTCGTCGGCGCGGGGATGTAGCCGAAGGAGAAGTACTTGTCCACCGCCTCCGGATCGATCTCCCGCGGGACCGAAGGCTCCGCCAGGATGGACTTCATCTCCGAGGCGAAGAGGAAGCGGCCCTTCCCCTCATGGTAGTAGAAGGGCTTCTTGCCCATGCGGTCGCGGGCGGCCAACAGGCGCCGGCGGGCGCCGTCCCACAGCGCGAACGCGAACATGCCCGAGAGGCGCTCCACCACGCCGTCGCCCCATTCGCGGTAGCCGGCGAGGATGACCTCGGTATCCGAGCGCGTGCGGAAGGCGTGTCCCCTGGCCTGGAGCTCCCCGCGCAGGGCCTGGAAGTTGTAGATCTCGCCGTTGAACACGAGCCAGTCCCGGCCGTCGGCGGAGGCCATGGGCTGCTGGCCGGAGGAGAGGTCGATGATGGACAGGCGCCGGTGCCCGAGGGCCACGCCCTCGCCGAAGTGCATGCCCTCCTCGTCGGGCCCGCGATGGCGCTGGACCCGGCACATCGCGGACAGCAGCTCGCGCGGCGCCTCCGCTCCGCCACCGCCGCCGGTAAAGACGCAGCCGACTATCCCGCACACGGCCGGCGGCTCACTTCCTGACCAGGTCGACCATGATCCAGCCCCGCAGGAACTTGAGGGCGTCCACGCCGGAAATCAGCTTCTCGTAGGCGGTGCCGAGGGCGAAGACGATGGCGTTGAACTTGAGCATGGACGGGTACTGGCCCAGGTAGTCGATGGAGACGAACTCGAAGCCGGTGCGGTCGGCGAGCTTGCGCACGGCGGCCTGGGTGTTCGACTTGTAGAAGGCCGGGAAGGTGTCCTTCGGGTCCCGCCCTTCCGCCTTGGCGACGATCCAGGAGTGGAGCCCGTTGGGGACCATCCAGGAGATGAGCGACACGTAGTCGTGCAGGTTGGGGACCAGGAAGAAGAAATGGCCCCCCGGCTTGAGCAGGCGGTGCATCTCGCGGTAGACGGGCTCGATGTCCTTGATGTGCTCCAGCACGCTGCGGGAGATGATGATGTCGATGCTGCCGTCGGGCAGGTCGATCTTCGCGAGGTCGCTCTTGAAGAGGTCGATGCCCTCGGTCTTCTCGCTCTTGCGGAAGTCGACCAGGTCCACGCCCACGAGGCGCGCGCACTTGCCCTTGAAGTTCTGGAGGATCGGCGCCGTGTACCCGCAGCCCGCGTCCATCAGCGCGTGCTCCGGACGCAGCATCTCCCCGATGCGCCGCTCGTAGATGCGGTAGGGATGGTCCGAGGACTTGAAGTACCGCTGCTGGATCCTGTCCGCGAGGGCCGTCATGGCGCGGTTCCCCGGACCGTGGCCGGCGCGGCCTTGGGGGCCGGGAGGCCGGCGAGGAAGGCCACCAGCTCCCTGGCCACGAGGCGCCGGCCCAGCTCGTTGAGGTGGCCGCCGTCGTAGGTGTAGGCGCGGGCCAGGCCCAGCACCTTGCCCCCCTTGCCGAAGGCCTCCTTGCGGCCGTCGGGGCGGGTGGACTGGATGGCCTCCAGGTCGAAGATGGGCTCGCCCCGGAAGCGCTCGCGCATCATGGCGTTGAAGGCATTGCGTTTCTCGTTGTCGTTCTCCACGCCCATCGCCGCCTTCACGTAGTACTTCAGCCGGCTCCAGCCCTCCTTGACCATGAGGGGGGTGGTCACGTGCACCACCGTCACCTCGGGGTGGCGCTGCTTCACGGTCTCGACCGTCTTCGCGTAGGCCTCGAAGAGGGCCTTGATGTCGGTCTCCTTGTGGATGTCCACGTAGCAGAGCTTCATGAAGGCCACGTCCACGCGGCCGGCGAGCTCGCCGTCCACGGCCTTGGCGAAGTCGTCGAACTTGCTCGCCGGGGAGCGGTTCCCGCCCACGTAGCCGTGCGCGAAGAAGGTCTCCGGTAGGGGCGCGCCCGGCTTCCAGGCCACCACCTCGGGGCCTGCGCCGCCGGCGGCGGCCTTCAGATCCTCGAGGCCGGCCATGATGTTGTCGCCCACGCTCTGGTGGCCGAAGAAGACGCGGTAGGCGCCGACCTTCTCCAACTGGGCCTTGAGCTCGCCGTCCGCTTCGACCTTCGCCACTGTCTCCTCCTTGGCGCATCCCGCCGCCATCGACGACAGCGCCAGGGCGATTCCCATCGCCCCGGCGGCGACCGCCTTCGACATCCAATTCATGCCCATTCTCCTTGCTGGCACCCGGCCCGCGCCGCACCGGACTGCCGGGCGTCCCTTGGACGGCCGCTGAGCTTCCGGCGCGGTTCGGACGATTTCCGGCAACCTCCCGCGTCGCGGGAGGTTGCGCGGATAAAAATACGGTCTTTCCCCGCGCTTGTGGAGTGGATCACGTCCGCGCAACTCGGCCTCGCCGACCTGCGGCCGGGTAAAATCGCAAATAACCAATCAAGGAACGTTCAAGCCACCGCCGACCGGCGATTGTGGGAGCGTATGCGGGCGCCGGGTGTCGGAATTCTTTCCAACCGGCGCTGCGGAACCGGTCCGCGGCGCGGCGGATCATTGCGGCGAGTAGTTCCAGATGTAGGGATAGACGCCGCGGAAGCCCTTCACGTAGGCGTCGCCGTCCTGCACCGACTCGCGGCAGCGCGCCACCTCGGCGCGGTTGTCCCCGTGGTAGAGCGAGACGTGCTCGAAGACGGGCCGCTCGGCGATGGCCTGGCGGTGGCGCTCCAGCATCTCGTCGAACTTGGAGTAGAAGCGCGCCGGCACGCCGGCCACGCAGGAATTGGGGCCGATATCCTTGTTCACCAGGGATCCGGCGGCCACCAGCACGTTGGGGCCGATGGTGACACCGGGCAGGATGGTCACGTTCTCGGCGATGAAGACGTTGTCCTTGATGTGGACGCGGCCCAGGCGCGTGTAGCCGCCCAGGAACTTGTAGGGCGTGGCGTCGTGGGTCAGCACCCGGACCCCGTGGGCCAGCACGCAATTGTCGCCGATCTCGATGAGGAAGGGCGAGGCCTGGTCGATGTAGACCGTCGCCTCCACCACCACGTTCCTGCCGATCTTGAGGCCGGCCCGCTCCAGGGCGGCCATGCGGCGGCGCCAGCGGGTATGGTGGGCCCACTTGTTGAGCTTCTCGAGCAGGCGTATCGGATTCAGCATGGCGGGATTCTCCCTTCAGATCCACCCGAACAGGCGGTAGGCCGCCCGTCCGTAGTACTCGTGGAGCGCGTACCAGCACTCGTAGAGGCTGCCCTCGCGGGGCAGCAGGTTGAAGATCTTGAATTCGAAGCCGGCGTCGGCGTGGAAGTCGGCCGGGGCCTCGTGGACCTCGAACCCCTGCTTCCGCCACACCGCGGCGGCGCGCGGCATGTGGGCGGCGCTGGTCACGAGCAGGATGTCCCGGGGGATGCCCCGCGCCTCGAAGAGCTTCCGGGCCTCCGCGGCCTCCTCCCGGGAGTTCATCCCCTCGGAGAGCAGCAGGGTGTCGCCGCCTATGCCGAGCATCTCGCCGAGCAGGCTCGCGCTCAGGGAGGCGTCGCTGCCCGGGTAGCTTCCGAGGAAGGGGATGCGGCCGCCGGTCACCACCACGCGGTCGGCGCGGCGCTGGCGGTAGAGCCGCGCGGCGTGGAGCACCCGGTCGCCGAAGGCGTTGGTCTCCACGTAGGACCGCGGAGGCAGGGGCGGGATGGCGGCTCCGCCCACGAGCACGATGGCGGAGGCCCGCGGCGCCTCGAGGGGCTGCACGTAGGGGCCCTCCAGGCCCCGCAGCAGCGCATGGGCCAGCATGGGCGTGCTGAATGCCAGCAGGGCCAGCATGGAGGCCAGCATGAGCCCCCCGGCCAGCCGCGCGCGCCCCAGCCACAGGGCCGGGAGCGACGCGAGCCCCAGGAGGAGGACGATGCCCACGGGGAAGACGAACAGGGGCAGGAACTTCGAGGCGTAGTGCAGTATCATGTCCGGCCCCCGGGCCGTCAGTCGTGGATCTCGGGCACCTTCTCGGCGAGCTGGGGCCGGAGGTGGAGGTAGCGGGTGGTCGACCGCTTCACGTCGATGTCCTTGAACACCCGTTCCACCTGCTCCGCCGTGACCTTGAGGATCTCGGCGACCTCCGCGGCCGGCACGCCGTGGTTCTTCGCGTACAGGCACAGGTCCATCTGCGGGTAGGGCAGGGAGAAATAGAACTCGTCCTGGCCCTGGGCCAGGGAGTAGGTGTCGGTGGTCGGGGAGCGCTTGCAGATGGCTTCGGGCACGCCCAGGTGGGCGGCCAGGGCGTAGACCTGGGTCTTGTACAGGTGGGCTATCGGCTTCACGTCGGCGGCGCCGTCGCCGAGCTTCACGAAGAAGCCCTGGTCGTACTCCAGCCGGTTCGGGGT
The DNA here is from genome assembly GCA_966238865.1 of uncultured bacterium. Lineage (GTDB taxonomy): Bacteria > Fibrobacterota > Fibrobacteria > UBA11236 > UBA11236 > CBILQL01. The sequence continues at coordinate 2,552 of CBILQL010000080.1, read as the reverse complement.
GCCGGTGGTCGCGTAGTTGAGGCGATCAGCATGGTAGTACTCGAACATCTTGCGCACGCGCTGCTTGAAGTTGGTGGCGGCCACCACGCCGAGGTAGCCCTCCAGGGGCAGGCGGCGCTTCACGATCTCCCCCGACGGCGACTGGGCCACCACGCTGTAGAAGTTGTAGCCCTTGTTCTCCAGCACGTTGGGGAGCACGATCTTGCTCTTCCATCCCGGGCCGTACTCGGGGATGGCGCTGCGGAAGCCGTCGTCGCGTCGGCGGTAGCATCCCAGGGCTTCCAGCGCCGGCGTGATCTCCTCCACCGCCGAGTCGAAGCCGAAGGTCGTGGACACGCTACGGCTGAGATTCAGGGTCTCGCCGGAGGAATCGCGCTCGGGCATGTGGATGCCGAACACGCGCTCCTTGCCCAGGGCGCGCACCGCCAGGGCGGCGGTCAGGGAGCTGTCGATGCCGCCGGAAAGGGCCACCACCAGGCCGCGCCGCTTGAGGGAAGGCACGATTTCGCGCAGGCGGACGGCGATCCGCTCGGCTTCGGCCTCCAGGTCTATCTTGAGCACGTCGGGGCTGAAGGGCTTGCTTGGCATTGTTTCTCCTCCGGGCGTATGCGGCGCGTCCCGACGGCCCCGCCGGCCGGGCCGGGGGCGGCGCGGCTAACGGGCCGCGAGCTTCTTGAGCACGTAGGCGGTAAGGTTGTCCACCGAATCGAGGTTCTCCGGCAGGAGCTCCTCATCCGGGACGTTGATTTCCCAGGTGTCCTGCAGGAAGCCGACGATCTCCAGCACGCCGGTGGAATCGACGATGCCGGAATCGAGGAAGGAGACCCCGTCCTTGAGATCGGACTGCCCCTTGCCCAACAGGAAGTTGTTGGAGATGAATTCCTTCAGCTTGCTACGAACCGCGGTTTCGTTGTCCATCCCGACCTTCCATTTCCCCGCAGGTGGGGTAACCCGGAAATCTAGCCTATTCCGGTCGTTTTTAAAGCATTTTCCGGCGGCGCCTCAACCGGGCGCGCCGGATTCCATCCGCAACTCGGCCTTCATTATCTTCCCGGCGGCGTTTTTCGGCAATGACTTCCGGAATTCAACGTGCTTTGGAACTTTATAGACGGCCAGGCGGCCCTTCAGGTAACCGCGCACCGCCTCTTCTGTGATTCCGCCGTCGCGGGGGACGACGAGGGCCTTGATGGCCTCCCCCAGGATGTCGTCGGGCACCCCGATCACGGCCGTTTCGGAAACTTCCGGCAGCTCCAGGATGGCCTCCTCGATCTCCTTCGCGCTCACCCGGTTGCCGCCCGCCTTGATGATGTCCTTCTTGCGGCCGACCACGAACAGGCAGCCGTCCTCGTCCTCCCGGCCCAGGTCGCCGGTGAAATAGATCCCGTCCCGCAGCACCTCGGCGGTCCCTTCCGGGTCCTTCCAGTAGCCCAGCATGATGTTCGAGCCCCGCGCGGCGATCTCGCCGACCTCCCCCCGGGGCAGGGGCCGGCCGTCCTCGTCGGCCACGAAAACCTCCACGTTGGGGACGGCCTTCCCGATGGATCCCCACTTGCTCGGGAGCAGGGCGGGCTCGAGATAGGTGAGCCGCGGCGCGGCCTCGGTGGATCCGTACATGACGTACAGGGGGGCGGGCTTGAAGGCCTCCGCCACCTCCCGCTGCAGGTTGGGCGCGAGGGCCCCGCCCGCCTGGGTCACGTACCGGAGGGCGGGGAAGGCCCGCTTCCTGAGGGTGGACTTCTGCAGGAGGATCATGAAGGTGGACGGCACCCCCGCGAAGCCGGTGGCCCCGGTCTTCTCCAGGGTGTCGAGGGCGACGTTGGGGTAGGCGAAGCGGTTCTCGAGCACCACCGAGCCGCCCACGAGGACGTGGGTGTACAGGAGCGACAGCCCGTAGATGTAGTGGAACGGCAGCACCGCCAGCATGCGATCGGCGGCGGCGAGCCCCAGGTAGCCCGCGATGGAGCGCATGTTGGAGACGAGGTTGAGATGCGAGAGCATCACGCCCTTGGGCTTGCCGGTGGAGCCCGAGGTGTAGACGAGCAGGGCCAGGTCCACGTCGATGCGGCGGGCCGCGGGCCGCGCCGGGGCCTCCCGGGCCGGTTCGGCGCCGCCGGGTTCCGGGGCCCGGGCGGCGGCCAGGATGCCGTCCAGCCGGGCATGGCGGGCGGCGGGCGCCGCGGGCGCGGCTCCGGGGGCGGAGGCCGGGGTCTCCCCGTCCCAGAGCACGTGGGCGAGATTTGGCAGGGCGCCGGGCATGGGGGCGAAGACCTTGCCGTAGCGGGCGCCGGCCACCAGGGCGACGGCGCCGGAATCGGCGAGGACATAGGCGAGGGTGTCCGGGGTGGCGTCGGTGTTGACGGAGACGTTCACGGCCCCGGCCTTGAGGATGCCGAAGTGGGCGGCCACCGAGTCGAAGGAGTTGTCCATCAGCAGGGCCACCCGGTCGCCGGGCGCGACGCCCCGCTCCTGCAGGGCCGCGGCGGCGGCGTTGGCGGCCCGCTCCAGCTCGCCGTAGGTCCGCCATCCCTGGGGCGACCACAGCGCGGGGGCCT
>CBILQL010000079.1:0-11519 GCA_966238865.1 uncultured bacterium | reverse complement strand
TGGCTTGTGGAGCAGGAATGGTGAGTTGAGCGGCAATTGGCTGGACGTGCACCCGGTTATAGCCGTAGATTGCTTCTCTTAATCTGGAAAATTTATTGGTTCGGCCCGTCCAGATGGAGCTTCTACCTGGATACTTCCCTCCAGAACCGAAGCTCTTGTAGTTGTGGTTCGCTCTCGGGATGGACAAAGTCTCAGTTTAATCGTTCGGCCATAGAGCTTCTGGCGGGATAGTTGCTCGGCTGTGGCTGCCTGCGCGGACTGGGACCTGCGTCGTATTAAGTCGCGATACATTCAAGTATTGCTCCTTCCTCCTCCATCGCAATAGGTTGCAATTTCACCTTGAGGCGTCCAAGGACTGTCTGAGAGGCCTGGACCCGGCCTTGCCCCTCTCCCATTCTTCTGGAGGCATTTAGTGGTAAAAAAAGTACATCGACCTCTGCTTTAACCTCAAAAGCAAAAACTTGTGATGTACGGGCAAATCGTAGGGAGGTCTAAGATTTAAGCAGATCTTTCCGAGAATGGCTTCCGGATTTTACCCACGTGCTCTAAATCACAAAACCAACGCCATTAAGATTCTACTTTTCCATCCGTCCTAATGCATTTTCAAGGGATATCGATGGGTTTGCGAGCTCTGATAATGGTGGGATTGGTAGGTGAAATGTTCGCCATTATTCCAATTTTCGCCGAACTACCTCATCCGAGTACTGGCGAAAAGCCTTTTGTCGAAAAAGTCTCGACTACCCAACCGCCTACTGCCAACAAGCTGGATACGGCCTGGATCCATGCCGCCTACCTCGAAGGGGACTTCGACCCGGCCATCGAAGCCATTGAGGATGCCCGAAAGTACGGTGGTCCCTTCTCCCGCCAGGATTCCATCTTCATGTTCAAGCACCTGGGTGTCATGTACGCCGCCAAATACGAGACGCGCGAGAAGGGAAAGCATTTCATGCTCGCTCTCCTGGAAGTCGAGCCCACCGCCAAAATCCTTGACATGTACGCCTCGGACATGATCTACATGATCTTCAAGAACGTGAAAGACGAGTTCGAGGCCCGCAATCCCCAACTCTTCGCGGGATACCACCCGCTTCCCGTCTCCAAGCACGATTCCGTCCGGCCTGCCAAGCCCCGGGGTTCCGCCTGGCTGGGATGGACCGCCGGCACGGCCGCGCTCCTCGGCGGGGCCGTCCTCGCCGTCCACTTCTGGAATGAACGGGGACCGGAAGGCGAAAAATTGTACACGTCCCATGACTAGCAAACGGCACGTGGAACGGTTGCCTCGCTTCGCCCGGATCGCCTGCCTCGGCGCCTTGGCGGCGCTCCTTCTCCTCTTCGCCTGCCACCTGGAAGCACCCTCCGAATCCGGCGCCCGTTTCAGCTTCCCGACCCTGAAGGACAAAATCGGCGATGCCGACCATGTCACCATCCTCCTGCGGGACTCCTCCGGCAACACCCTGGACGTGCTCTTCGACGGCCCCGTGGATTCGGCCACCACCTTCGAAGACCTCAAGGCCCCCCGGTACCAGGGCGACAAGGTCTACATCCATATCGAAGCCCGGAAGGGCGACGTGGTGGTGTATAAGACCACACGGGGCTACGACCCGGAGAAGGGAGGCGATCAGGAGCGCATTATCGAGGTGGCACCGCCCATCAAGGTCCGGGACAGCCTGCGCCTTCATCCGGACACCCTCATCCTGGCCCTGCGCGGCCCCGACGGGCGCTTCACCATCCAGGTCTTGCCGGCTACGGCAGCCCCGGTCCTTGCCTGGTCTACCCCGGATCCGGGCCTTCTGGATGTCGCGTCGGATGGAACGCTCACGGCCAGCGCCGAAGGGTGGGCGCGCGTCATCGCGACTTCCGCGGCAAATCCAGACTTGGCGGACACCGCCTGGGTTCATATCGTGGCTGCAATCCCCATGGACAGCGTGCGCTTCGAAACGCGCGAGCTCGACCTGTTCGTGGGCGGGGCCCCCGAAAGCCTCCGGGTGCGAATCCATCCCCCCCTGGCCCCGCCCGGGGTGGCGTTTACCGTGGCGGACACGGGCATCGCACGGCTGGCCGGCCGCACCCTCCAGGGACGCCGGGAAGGGGAGACCTGGGTGGTCGCCCATGCGACGGAGGATCCGCTGAAGCGGGACTCCCTTCGGGTCTTCGTGTTCCCTTCCGAACCGGTGGATAGCGTGCGCCTAGAGGAGGACACCGTGCAGCTCTATGTCGGCGGAGAGCCCCGACAGTTGACGGTCCGCCTGTATCCGACCACCCGGATACCCCGCTTCGTCTGGAGCAGCGAGGAGGAAAGCGTCGCCCGGGTCGATGCGGAGGGATGGGTCTCGCCCGTGAGCCAGGGAAAGACTTGGGTGGTGGTGCGGGCCCGAGAGGATAGCGGAAAGCGGGATCAGGTCCTGGTTTCGGTCCGGCGGGACGTGCCGGGGCTCGAGGTGGGCGGCGACACCGTCATCGCCCGCGGGACAACCCTGACCTATGAACCGTTGGTGCGGCAGGAGTATGGCCATGTGATGCTATTCAAATGGGACTTGGACGGAAACGGCGCCTATGACGACTCCTCCGCGACTGTGCCCGCCGGGCTCGCCCACCTCTACGGGGAAGCCCGGGAATATCGCGTCCGCTTCTACGTCCGGGACAGCGAGGGCAACGACACGACCCACATCCGCCTGGTCAAGGCCGTGGACGGCCGCGTGGTGCAGATCCTGTCGCCCCGGGACGGGAGCTTTACGAAGGAAGGCTCGATTCCCGTGACCTGGACCGTGGACGGCGAGTCCCGGACGACGATGGAGCGGCTCGCGCCGGGGCAGAATATTATTGTGCGCTCCGCGCAGGACTCCGCGCGGAACATCTACGCGGACACGGCTCTCGTGCACCTCGACCAGACCCCTCCTCCGCGGCCGCTGGTCCTGGGGCCCGCCGGGCCCGTCAATACCCTGACGCCCCGCTGGAGCTGGAGGAGCGGCGACAGCTCTCAGGCTCCGGAAGGCGGCATGGGGATATACCGCTTCCGTCTGGACGACCCGGACCTGGGTGCATCCGCCCCGACGACGGACACGTTCTACCGGGCCGCAACCGACCTCCCCGCCGGCGCGCATACGCTTTTCGTGCAGGAGCGGGACGAGGCCGGAAATTGGTCCCCGAGCGGCAACCATGTCATAGTCATCGATACCACGCCGCCCCCGGCTCCGCTTCTTTCGGTCCAGCCGGAGTCCCCGACACACGAGCCGCGGCCCGTCTGGAGCTGGACCGGCGGCGTCGGGGACGGCTTGCGGTATTACCGGTACAAGCTGGATGACGCGGACTTCCGGGTGGGGGCCAAGGATACGACGGGGGCGGGATTCCGGCCTTCGACCGCCCTGTCCGAGGGCATCCACACGCTGTATGTGCAGGAGCGGGATTCGGCCGGCAACTGGTCGCAATCCTCCGCCAAGGCCGTCCTCGTGGACTTGACGCCTCCGGCCGCCCCGGTCGTCTCCGTCGGTCCGGCGCCCTTGACCAACGACGTCACGCCGACCTGGACCTGGACGACGACGACCTCCGGCTCCGCGGTCTTCCGCTGGCGGCTGGACAACGCGGACCTGACGACGGGAGCCACGGTGGGGAATGGAACCGCGTTCACGCCCGCGACGGCGCTCTCGGAAGGCGTCCATACGCTGTACGTGCAGGAGCGGGATGCGGCCGGCAACTGGTCCTCGAGCGGCAGCCGGGAGGTCCGCGTCGACATCACCCCGCCGTCGCCGCCGCGCATCGATTCCACGCCGTATTCGCCGCTCAACTCCCTGAGGCCGAAGTGGACGTGGAGGAGCGGTCCCGGAGGGGCGAAGGTTTTCAGGGCGCGGGTGGACACGGCCAATCTGGAAGGGGCGGAGGAGCGCAAAGATTCGGTCTACACGCCTGGAGAGGACCTTCCGGAGGGCGCGCATACATTCTATGTGCAGGAACGGGATTCCGCGGGGAATTGGTCCACACCAGCTACTAGAGAAATCATTATCACAGTTGCTCAGAGAATCGGACAATTCGGTCTCGGAATGATCAACGCATTTAGTCCAATGATCATTTCTGACGAAGACGAAATCATTGTGGCTGCAAGGGAGTCGGAGAGGCTTGCTGTGGCTTCAGTGGTGCGTTTGGATGATAGTCAGTGGTATAAAGTCGGGGAAAATACGGTCCCGGAGGGGCTTGCGTATTTCTCGATGACAACAGCAAATGATGGTCAACCCGTTCTTTCTTATTTACAAGGCACAAGTTCTACTTTGTTCACCAAGTTTGATGGGACGACATGGACGTCGCTGGGTTCATTAAGTAAAGGTTCCGTCCAGGGAGATTTTGCGAAAAATGACATCGGCGAGATGTATTATGCTTCTGTCCAGATACCTGGCGGAAAGATATCCATTGATAAATATTCAGGTGGAGCATGGCGGCAGGTTGGAGGCCGCTATGTATCTGATAGTTCTGGCGAGACAATCAGTATCGCGATAAGTCCAAACAATATTCCGTACATCGCCTTTTCCGATGCGCGATATGATTGGAAGGCGACAGTCAGGTATTTATCGGGTGATACCTGGGTTGATCTTGGTCTGCCAGGTATTTCACTTGGACGAGCGCACTCCATAATTATTCGCTTCGGAACGGGTGGCGCAATCTATCTCGCTTATATCGACCAGGGAATTCAGAAGAAGCCAAAAGTGATGATTCTTGAAAACGGGGTCTGGTCACCAGTTGGGAATGACGATGCCTTCGCTGAGAATTCGATGCAGATGGCTTTGGAGATTGACAAATCAGGTGCTCCAATCGTAGCGGTTCTGGATAATGATCGTAAGCCTCACCTGTTCAAGCTTGTTGAGGGGAGCTGGAAGCCTTTCCATAGAATTATTCCTTCTTCGGGTTGGGCGGAAAGCATTTCACTGGCCTTAACCAAGAATGGTGTGCCTGTCCTCGCATTGGTGGACGGAAGCTCAGAGGGTCCAATCAATGTCTATAAAGCATCATTTGATCCGTAAGGGCATTTTGGGTTGAAAAAGTTATGTGGAAATTCTCAATTCACTCGATGGATTACAGGAAGTCCTCAAAAAAACGTTGGTATGTTTTCGGCGTGCCTGTGTAAACTTTCCGCACAATAGGCTTCGTGCAGACTTATCCGGATTCTAATCTGGATTCGACGCAATCGTCAAAACCACACCGACTTCATTCCCTTGGCCCGGCCGGGCGGGTTAGCTATATATCCTGTTCCCATTCGCGCGGGGAACCGCTAGATTGGGCCTGGGGCAGAGGAGCCCGGAAAAGGAGTCGACTTCCATGGCCGTCAAAGCGTTCGAGCCCAAATTCATGAAGATGAGCGTCCTCACCGCCGCCCTGCAGGAGCTGACTCCGCGGGACGTCCGGGATCCGGATCCCGAGAAGGCCATCGAGGATTGGCTGCAATTCGCCAAGGAGCTGGAGGTCGAGAACATCCAGCTGTCCGCCGCCCTGCACCCCACCGAATCCGACGTGCCCCAGGAGGCCATGCTCGACCCGGTGGCCAACACCCTCGACCTGCGCAAGCCCTTCGACAAGAAGCGCGCCGACCGCGTGCTCGCGGCCATGAAGGAGACCAAGGTGGGCATCACCGACGTCGCCTACTTCGACAACCTGCTCACCGACGACGACGCCAACCGGAAGAAGAAGCATGAATTCATGGTGCGCGCCATGGACGCGGCCGTGCTCCTCGGAGCCAAGGGCGTGTGCGGCTTCGTGGGCCGCAACATCAAGCTCGGCATGGACCAGAACCTGGTCATGTTCGAGAAGGAGTTCATCCCCCTGCTCAAGGCCGCCAAGGACCGCGGCCTCCAGTACCGCGTGGAGCAGTGCCCCATGCCGGGCTGGAACCCCACCGACCTGTGGGTGAACAACATCGCCCACGTACCCGGCGCCTGGATCGCCCTGCACCGCATCGCCGAGAAGCACGGCGTCGGCGACCAGTTCCGGGTCCATTACGATCCGTCCCACTCCATCCTCATGGGCCAGGACACCCGCTCCATCTTCCAGTACCTCAAGGACGAGGGCTACAACTTCCTCATCGCCGGCTTCCACGTGAAGGGCCAGGTGATCAACGCCAAGGGCGTGGCCGCCTGGGGCTACCAGGGCCAGGTGATGCAGCGCGGCGACTGGAAGGACGGCGAGGTGTCCAAGAACCCGGCCGATCTCCTCAACGCCTGGAAGAAGCAGGTGGCCTACAGCGAGCACGAGCTGCCGGGCACCGCCAAGCACGATCCGCTGGCCTACCTCCAGAACCGCACCGTGGACTGGCTGGATCACCAGCTGGCGGCCCGCGAGCTGCTCAAGCTGGACGTGGCCAACACCCCGCTGGTGGTCGAGCACGAGTATCCGCTGGCCCGCATCCAGGACAAGGAGCGCCTCAAGCCCATCCTCAAGGGATCGCTGGCCTTCACCCGCAAGATGGACGAGGCCGCCGCCTGCATGCACGCCCTGCACGCCGAGGTGCTGCCCTCCCAGAACATCCCGGTCCAGGGCGTGGGCCGCCAGGCCTACCGGTCGTAAGCCCAGCCAACATCGACAGCCAACAAGGAAAGGTTCTCGCATGTCCGACATCAACAAGCGTCGTCTCCGGGCCGGCATCGTGGGAGGAGGCGCGGGCGCCTTCATCGGATCGGTGCACCGCATCGCCGCCCAGCTCGACAGCCAGGCCCTGGTGGTGGCCGGCGCCATGTCCTCCGATCCGGCCAAGGCCAAGGCCAGCGCCGAGTCCTGGTACCTGGACCGCTCCTACGGGGACTTCAGGCAGATGGCCGTCGAGGAGGCCAAGCATCCGGAGGGCATCGACTTCGTCATCATCGCCACCCCCAACCACATGCACTTCCCGGTGGCCAAGGCCTTCCTGGAGGCCGGCATCCACGTGGTGTGCGACAAGCCCCTGGCCTTCAACCTCGAGGAGGCCCAGGAGCTGGCGCGGATGGTGGAGAAGAGCAAGCTCGTCTTCGGCCTGACCCACAACTACACCGGCTATCCCGCCGTGCGGCAGGCCCGGGAGATGGTGCGGAAGGGCGAGATCGGCGAGATCCGCAAGGTGCTGGTGGAGTACATCCAGGACTGGCTGATGGATCCCATCGAGCAGACCGGCCAGAAACAGGCCGCCTGGCGCACCGATCCCTCCAAGTCCGGCATCTCCAACTGCGTCGGCGACATCGGCACCCACGGCGAGAACCTGCTCGAGTACATCACCGGGCTCAAGATCAAGTCCATCTGCGCCGACCTAACCTCCTTCATCCCCGGCCGCACCCTGGACGACGACGCCAACCTGCTGCTGCGCCTCCAGAACGGCGGCAAGGGCGTGCTCACCTGCTCCCAGGTCGCCTGCGGCGAGGAGAACAACCTCAACATCCGCATCTACGGATCCAAGGCCGGCCTGGAATGGCACCAGCAGAACCCCAACTACCTGATCGTGAAGCCGAAGGGCAAGCCCTGGGAGACCTGGGGCCGAGGCCATGGCTACATGGGCGAGGCCGCCAAGGACTGCACCCGCACGCCTACGGGCCATCCCGAGGGCTACCTCGAGGCCTTCGCGACCATCTACAAGAACGTCTGCGCCGACATCCGCCGGGTGAAGTCCGGCCAGGCGGCCCAGGGCGGCTATCCCACGGTCCACGACGGCGTCCGGGGCATCCAGTTCGTCGTCAAGACGGTGGAAAGCTCCAAGAAGGGCGCTGTCTGGGTCGACATGCCCTGAGCCGAGGCGCCGTCCCGATCTAGCCCCGGAATTGCCGGGGAAATGAGGCAATACGAGGCCCATCCCGCAAGGATGGGCCTTTTTCGTTGGAAAATGCATGCGCTCCTCGATCTCGCGTCCCCGGCCGCCGTCGAAGGGCATCCGAAGCTGGGTGCCAGCTGGGAAGGCTTCTGCATCGAGAACATCCTGGCCTGGTGCGGCGAACGTTCCGCCTGGTTCTGGGCCACCCATGCCCAGGCGGAGCTCGACCTGCTCGTGCAATATCGCGGACGGCGTTTCGGGTTCGAGTTCAAGTACGTAGATGCTCCGGGGATCACGCGCTCCATGCGCATCGCCCGTGAGGACCTGGGTCTGGAGCGGGTGTTCGTCGTCTATCCCGGCGTAGGAGGTTCTTTTGCGCTCGACTCCTGGGTCGAAGCGGTGGCGGTCAAGGACCTGCAAAAGCTCCTGGCCCGCTTGTCCGCCCAGGGTGCGGCGGGAGGCTAGGGCGCGGCGGGAGGCCGGGGTGCCGCGGGATTCGAAAGCCCGGGACGCTCGATCGAATCGCCCTTCAGGAGGGTCAGCCCGCGCGCCGGGTCGGCCCAGCGGTATGGGCCGTGGTTGGGATGGCAGGCGACCGCCGAGCAGGTTTCCTTTTCGGGGTTGAAGATGGCGCGCTGGCCTTGCCAGCGGGACGTGTCGTGGGACGTGCTGTTGAACTCCACGTCCACGGTGCCGTTCAGATGGGCGAGGCTCGTCACCCATTCCTGGAGGACGGGCAGGGTCCCTTCCCGGGGAGGCGCCGGGATGGCGCGCCGCACGGTCAGGGTCTCCACGCGGACGAGGGTGAAGGTGCGCAGCTCCGTGTCGCCGGGGAAGTCGAGGCCGTGGTACTCGTTGCCGTTGGTATCCCGGAAGACCGAGTCGATGAAGGGTACCGTGTGGGCGGCTATCGATCGGTCGTGGCAATGGAGGCAGGTGATGGGCCGGTCGTTGGTGATGGAGCTGTCCGAATAGAACATGTGATAGACGTGATTCGTATCACGCAATGGGTAGGCATGGCAGGAGGCGCAGTCGGGGCCGGAAACGGCGGCTTTCGTGGTGGCGGTCAGGTTCTCCGGGCTCTTGGACAGCTCGGTGCAAGCCGCCCAGATCAAGGCGACGGGCGCGATTTTCCCCGCGATGGAAATGAATTTAAGCGCGACAGGGGCGAAAAACGCGAATTTTGCCGCTTGTCCTGTCCAATAACCCCGCATGCGAATACCCTCTCGGAACTGACTGCAAAAATACGAGTACAAAGAAATGCCGGCGGTATATTTTTGCGGAATCTGCCGAATGGCCGGCGGGGTTTTCGGCCATAGGCGACCCACAACAAGGAGAACCTACCCATGCGTCTCAGGATGCCCGTTTCCGCTCTTCTCGCCATGGCGCTTCCGGCCATGGCCCATATGGATCAAGCCACCCTCAAGCCTGCCGGCGGGGAGACCTTCAAGCCCGGCGACGTCATGACCATCGAATGGGTGGCCACCCAGGCCCATGACGGATTGTACGACATCTATTATTCCTCGAACGGCGGCACCTCCTGGCCCGTCGAGTTCGCCGAGCGCTGGCAGGGGTCCAAGACCAACGGCGCCAAGTGCTCCTACCGCTGGACCATCCCGGCCAACACCGCCAACACCACCCAGGGACGCATCCGCGTCTGCCAGCTGTCCGGCGGCCATTGCGTCCAGCCCGGCGTCTACACCATCTCGAGCGGCAACTTCACCATCAGCAACACCCCCAGCGGGGTGCGGGATGCCGCCGCCCAGGCCGTCGCCCCCAGCCTCGACTACCGCGCCGACTCCCGCACCGTGGATCTGGTGGTCCCGCTGCAGGCGGGCATGCTGGTCACCCTGAAGGCCTACGACGCCGCCGGGAAGGAGGTCGCCGACCTGTATTCGCAGCGGCTGGAGGCCGGCGTGCACCGGCTCTCCCTGTTCGCCACCCGCCTCCAGGACCGCGGCCCGCTCCTGTTCCGCCTCATGCGGGGAACCGAGGAATCCGTCTTCAGGTAGCCGCGCTCTCGTTGCCGACGACCGCCGGCGATGCAGCGCGTTCCAAGGCGATCTTCCTCAAGGCGAGGATGTGCAGGGCCAGGGCGGAGAGCACGAACAGGGCCGCCACCAGCACGTAGGGGAAGGACACCACCGCGACGTTGGGCGTGGCCCGGTTCAGGACCTGCTGGGGCCCCGGCGCCGACAGGACGCCGGTCAAGGCCACCTGCGCCAGCAGGATGAGACCCAGGACATTCCACGCCTTGGCGACCTTCAGGACGCCGGGAATGCGATCCCAGGCCAGGAATAGCGCGAACGCCGAAATCCCGGTCAGGATGTCGAAGTTGTGGCCGTGCCAGGTCATCCCTTCCGGCAGGAGCCCCGCGCGCCACAGGCGGTCCAGGAAGAACTCCACCCCCACCCGGAAGACCTGGAGCCCCACCAGCGCGCGCAGGGGCAGGGCGCGGACCAGGGCCAGGGGCGCCGGGCTGCGCGACAGCCAGATGGCGAAGGCGACGAGGGGCAGCAGCAGGAGCAACAGGGACGGCGGGGGATCCGGCCGGGATAGCCGGCCGTTGTAAGCCAGGGCGCCGGCATAGAGCAGCCACAGGGCCAGCCCGCCGAGGGAGAGGGAGGCGGCGCGGCGCGGCAGGGCGCGGTGCAGGACGAAGGCGAGGACGGTGAACCAGGCCAGGCAGAAGGCCAGGAACAGGGCGGGCATCATGGCACGGCTCCCAGCCGTGTCAGCTCCCGGGTCGACCGTTGCAGGCGGGCTTCCATCATCGGACGGGGAGCTCAGCTCCGCGGCAGGCCTTCGATCTTCGCCGCCAGCACGAAATCGTTTTCCGAAAGCCCGCCGACGGCGTGGGTCCAAAGGGTGATGCCCGCCTTCCCCCAGGAGAGGAGGATGTCCGGATGGTGGTTCTGCTCCTCGGCGAGGGCGCCCACGCGGTTGGTGAAGGCCAGCGCCTGGCGGAAGTCCTTGAACTTGAACTCCTTCTCCAGGCGGCGCCCTTCCGCCACCGTCCAGCCGTTGCCGAGCTGATCCAGCAGCTTGCGGACCCCGTCGCCCTGCAACGGCGGCGTTCCGGCCTTGCAGGGGATGCAGTCTTTGCGGGCCAGCGTCTCTAGAGCTTCCATGGCGGCTCCTTGGATGGGTGCGGAGGTCTCGGAAAGGGAATCTAATTATCGCGGGCAGCGCCTGAAAGTGTCGCGGGAAGCCGTTGAAAGCCGTTTGCAACGGGGTTTCCGGCATCCGAGGGGGGAAATAATTACCTTTATCCGGCCCCGACGGGCAAGCACAGGAGTTCGCATCCATGAGCAAGGTCCTATTGATCGGCGCCGGCGGAGTCGGCGGGGTGGTCGCCCACAAGATGAGCCAGGCCCCCGAAACCTTTTCCAGCCTGGTGCTGGCCAGCCGCACCCAGGCCCGCTGCGAGACGATCAAGGAGCAGATCCTCAAGCGCCGCAAGTACGACATCGAGACCGCCCAGGTGGACGCCGACAAGCCCTCGGAAGTCGCCAAGCTCATCGCCAGGCACAAGCCCGAGCTTGTGGTCAACACCGCCCTGCCGTACCAGGACCTGCCCATCATGGACGCCTGCCTGGAGATGGGCGTCGACTACCTGGACACGGCCAATTACGAGCCGCCCAACGAGGCCAAGTTCGAATACAAGTGGCAATGGGCCTACCAGGACCGCTTCAAGGAGCGCGGCATCATGGCCGTGCTGGGCTGCGGCTTCGATCCCGGCGTGACCAACATCTTCTGCGCCCATGCCCAG
>CBILQL010000078.1:0-11568 GCA_966238865.1 uncultured bacterium | reverse complement strand
AGCGCTTCCTCCCATCCCGCGGGCGACCCCTGGAATTCCAGGGAAAACCAGGGGTTCCGCCCCCAGCAACCCCGACCCCTGCAACCCAACCATAGCGACCCAACCACGTCCCCGGCCCCTCCAGCCCCCGCCGAGGCCGGGGCGTAGTCCCAGCGAGTCTTCCCAGCGGCCCCTCCCTGGGACCAGCCACCACCCGATGGGTCCCGCGCCCAACCAAGGGTCACGGGGCCATCCTTCGCGGTCCAATGTCTTTCACAGGATGTCCATCGACCCACCCTGGAAGACGTTGGGTCAACCCCGGGGCAGAGTCCAAGGAGTCACCGTCCCCGGGTCCCCAACCAGTCTTGGGTCCTGCGCCCCAGGGGCGCTCCTCATCTTCAACAGGGAACGATCGCGTGGGAGGGGGTCCTGCGCGTTCCCGCGGGCCATCGCGGAGCGACCGACGCGCGGCAGGGCCCGGGGCGCGCCCGGACGCCCGCAGGGGCTGACGGAGGTTGGTGATTAGCGTGCGTCCGGGCGCGCAGGTACCCCGGACATCCACCGGGCCCGGCCAGAGACACCCGTCATCGTCGAGCGGAGGGAGCGCAGCGTCTTCGCCCGCGGGAGCGCGCAGGCCCCCCAATCGCGTGCTAAGCGTCCTCTAGCCTCAATATCCCCGAATCCATCGGCCCGCGCCGCTGGAACGCCACCGCGGGATCGCCGTTGATGCTGAGGTTGTAGAGATTCCGCTCCATGTCCCGCGCCGACGGGAAAAGGATCCGGTTCTCCAGATCCCCGTGATCATGCAGCTTCTGCCTCAGCGTTCCCAGGAGATTCAGCAGCTCCGAGGCCGCGAAAGAGTCCGCGTGGGCGGACGCATGGGCGCGGATCCTGCCGGTGAGGGAATCACAGGCGGCATACAGGTCCTTCTCCTCCCGGCTGAGGCGGATCGCCATGTAGCTCTGGATGGAGCCGCGATGGAATTCCGGGTGCACCCGGTTGTCCCGGAGACAGGCTTCGTAGCGCAGCACCTTCGGGAAGAGGTAGCCCTCCTCCTCCTCCACGTGGGCCTGCAATTCCCGGGTGAACTCCTGGAAGGCCTTGTGGAGATCGCGCAGGCTCTCCGACTCCTCCGAATCCGCGATGGTATGGATGTCGAGGAGATGGCCGATGTCGCCCACGTCCTGCAGGAGGAAACCGCGATGGGATTCGGTGAGGTAATCGACGAGCCAATAGAGAGGCATGGCCGACCAGTCGGTGTCCTGGGCCGGCACCTGCGCGCAGGCGACCTCGTCCAGGAGATCCCCTACGCCTTCGCGGTGGACCACGTCGGCGACGGGACGGTCGAGGGTGTCCCAGAAGCGCACCCTGCGCTTGTCCAGGAGGCCCACCGCCATCGGACGGACCTTGATCAGGGAGCGCACCGCCATCTGCGGATTCACCAGGCTCTTCATCAGGGTCCTTTCGACAGGAGGGAGGGGCAGGAAATTCCGTCCGACGCAAACCTAAGGTACTGGTTTCGTCCGTCCGGCGCTACCTATAAAAAACCGCAAAGGTCGCGAACCGCCACGACGCGTTCCGCGATCCAAAAAAACCCGACTTTCGGCGGACGATTTGGGAAACAGTACAGCCGGTATCCGGGCGGCCGGGCACAGCGGAGAGGTCAGGGCGCCTGGAATCCCAGGCCCAGCAACCGGGACCGAAGCTCCCGTTTTTCGGAGGGCAGTCCGGTTACCTGGTAACGGTGGAACTCGTGACGGACCGGATACTGCTTGCGGAGCCGATCGAATGCGGCCCCGGGATCCGGCGTCTCCAGGGCGGCGCGCAGGCGCGCGTCGTCGGCGGAGATGTCGTAGGCGGCGCGCACGCAGGCGGCGAGGAACTCCCCGTCGGAGGCAGTGCCCGTCCAGGCGGGGATCGGGTCGGCCGGAATCGGCCAGGGCGGCAGGTCGGGCACGGGCAGGGAGAAGAACTTCCGGAAGGCCTCGGCCACCTGGAAGGTGCCGCCCACCTTGCCCTCGACCGAGTAGCCGGCGATGTGGGGGGTGACGATGTCGGCGGCTTCGCACAGGGCGCGATCGATGCGGGGCTCGCCGGCGAAGACGTCCAGGACCAGGGCGGAGATCTTCCCGTCGGCGCGGGCCGCTAGGAGATCCGCCTCGACCACGGCGTCGCCGCGGCAGGTGTTGAGGAACAGGACGGGGCGGGTCAGGCGCGAGAAGAAGCGCCGGTCCGCCAGGCGGAGGGTGGGGTGGGGGCCGGCGGCCACCAGCGGGACGTGCAGGCTCACCGCGTCGCTCATGGCGAGGAGCGGGTCCAGATCCAGGAACTCCCCGGGATCGGCGGCGGCGGCCTTGAGGGGCGGATCGCATTTCACGACCTTCATCCCCAGGGCCTCCGCCTTCGCCGCCACGCGCCGGCCCACGTTCCCGTAGCCGATTATCCCCAGCGTCCGGCCTTGCGGCGACCAGCGTCCGAGCCGCTCCAGGCGTATCATGGCCGCGGCCACGTAGTCGCCCACCGAATTCGCGTTGCTGCCCGGCGCCGAAGCGAAGCCGATGCCCCGCTCCGCCAGCCAGGGAAGGTCCACGTGATCCGTGCCGATGGTGGCCGTGGCCACGAAGCGCACCCGCGTGCCTTCGAGCAGGTTCCGGTCCACCCGCGTCACGGATCGCACGATCAAGGCGTCGGCGGCGGCGATGTCGCCGCGCTTCAGCGCGCGGCCCGCGAACGGGGTGACCTTGCCGTGGGGCCCGAATATCTCGCGGCCCAGGGGAATGTTCTCGTCTATCCAGATGTCCATGCGCCCAAAATAGCAACCCCCCTGAGTATATTTGCAAGCATGGTCGGAACTGGAGGCAAGGACGACGGCATGGACCCCCTGGTGCGCAGCCTGGCTTCCGCCATCACCGGGGATCACCTCGCCAACATCTGGGAGATCTGCCACCTTCCGGGACGCGACGCCGTCTCCGGCGTGGTGGACCAGCTCCTGGGCACGCTCTTCCCCGGGGTTTTCGGGAGCCAGGTGGTGCGCGAGGACGAGCTCGCCGTCTACCTCGAGGAGAACCTGGCTTCGGTGGCCAAGTCCCTGACGGTCCAGGTGGCCATGGCCATGGACTTCAGGGAATCAGTGGCCAAGGGGGGGCTCACCCGCCCCGAACCTTGCGCCGGCGGGAACCTGGAGCGCGCCAAGGCCGCCGTCGGCGCCCTGATGGAGGCCCTGCCGCGCATCCGCCAGGTGCTGGGCGAGGATCTGCATGCCGCCTACGAAGGTGATCCGGCCGCCAGCTCCGTGGTCGAGGTGCTGATGAGCTATCCCTTCGTGGAGGCTATCGCCACCCACCGCCTGGCCCACGAGCTGTACCGGGCCGGCGTGCCGCTCCTGCCCCGCATGATGAGCGAGGTGGCCCACAGCCGCACGGGCGTGGACATCCATCCCGGAGCCGTCATCGGCCCCGGATTCTTCATCGATCACGGCACGGGCGTGGTCATCGGCGAGACCACCGTGATCGGGCGCGGGGTCAAGCTGTACCAGGGCGTCACCCTGGGCGCCCTCAGCTTCCCCAAGGACGGCCAGGGCAATCCCATCAAGGGCGTGAAGCGCCATCCCGACATCGAGGACAACGTCACCATCTATGCCGGCGCCACCGTGCTCGGCGGGGAGACCGTCATCGGCCGCAACAGCGTCATCGGCGGGAATTGCTGGGTGACGTCCTCGGTGCCTCCGGACTCGATCGTCATGGCCGGGGGCATCAAGCAGCGCCACAAGTGACTGCTGCCGTAGGGCGCCCCTTCCCCCCTTCATGGTGAGGAAAGCGGTATAATCGGCAGCATGGAGACCGGGGACGGGCCGCCAGGCATCGGGCTGGTGGGCCCGGGGTCGGAGCGGCCCTGCGGAATCGGCGATTACGTGCGGAGCCTGGAACGGGCCCTCGCGGCGGGGGCCCAGGCTGCGGGCTGCCGCCTCGTCCGCGCATCGTACCAGGAAGCGCTCTCGGGCACGATCCTCGAAGGCTGCCGCGCGGTGCTGGTCCATTACGAGCGGAGCCTGGTGCCCGGGCCCGGGTACATGGCCGCCCTGACGGCCCGGTTCCCGGGCCGCGTGTTCGTCGCCCCCCACGAGGTCTACCGGGAGGATCCCTTCGCCTTCCCATTCGCCGGCCTCCGCTCGGCGTTCCCGCCTCTCCTGTGGCTCAAGCGGCTCCGGTACCGGTTACGGCATCGGGAGTATGCCGGGGAGCGCGACTTGCAGCGCGCCGGATACCATGCCCACCGCGTCATCCCCCTGTCCCGGGACGGGGGCGAGATCCTGCGATCGCTGGCCGCCTCGCCGGAAATCGCGGCCCGCATCCTGCCGGCAATTCCGGTGGCCCGCATCGATCCGCCGCCGGCCGCCCCGGCCGGGGCCGCTGATATCGCCGGCGCCGCCGAATCCGCCATTGCCGCGCCTCCGGCCGCGGCCCGGATCGTGCAGGCGGCGTCGCCATTCCCCGGGCACACGGGAGCCGTGGCGGGCATCTTCGGCTTCCTCAATCCCGGCCTGGACTACGGAGCCGCCTTGGAGCTGGTGGAGGCGATGGCTCCCCGGCTGGCCCTTCTCCTCCTGGGAGGGGACCGTCCCGGCCATCGCATGGCGCCCGGGCTGGAGGCCGAGATCCGGAGGCGCGGCCTGTCCGACAGGGTGCGGATCACCGGCTATCTCCCCGAGGCGGAGCTGGCGTCCCGCCTGGCCGCTTGCGACTTCTTCCTGTGCCCCATGCGGTTCAAGAGCAGCACCGCTTCCGTGCTTCGGCTGTTCCGGCAGGGCAGGCCCATCCTGGTCCCCGAATTGCCGCTCACCCGCTATCTCGCGGACGAGGGGGCTCCCATCCGCCTCTATTCCGGGGCCGGGGGCCTGCGGGCCCTCGCGGAAGCGGCGGCGGATGGAAGCCTGGAGCCGGTCCCGGACCGCTATCCCTGGGACGTCGCGAAGGTGGCCGGTGCCTATCTCGAGGCCATGGCCGGGCCGGCCTAGACGCTAGAAGTTGAGGGACAGGCGCAGGGAGAAGCTGTGCCGCGTGGGGTAGCGGTTCTTCACGGATTCGACGCTCTCGCGCAGCTGGAAGACGTACCCGATTTCGACGTAACGGCTCAGGTACACCCGGCAGTCGGTGGTGAAGTCGTCGATGCGGAGCCGGGACGGGTTCCCGTCCGGGAAGAACAGCTCGGTGCGCAGGTCCACGGCGGCCTGGTCCCCCAGGCGCAGGACGGCCAGGAGCAGGGTCTCCGCGCCGATCTCGTAGTTCGACCGGGCCCGTTCATAGGTCTTGGCCGCCTTCGTCGCCGCGTAGCTCCGGGAGACTAGCAGCTGGCGGGCGGCGAGGCCCGCCTGGGCGGAAGCCTCCATGTAGTAGCGGGTCAGGAAGTCCACGTTCACGCCGATCCCCTCCGCGAACTTCAGCGGATCCAGGCTCGGCTCGGCCTCGAACGTGCCCTGCACGATGGTCTCGACGGTGTCGGGGCCGTCGGGCCCGTTCTCCACGAGGAACACCGAGTCGATATCGACCTGCTTGGGGAAGAAATGGGTCTCGAGGCTGCCCCGCACGTAGGGCCCCAGCCAGTCGTTGAGGCGCCTGACCCAGACGCTCCGCAGTTCCACCTCGTCGAAGGAGACCGAGTAGCGCTCGCCCCGCTCCTTGCCGACGACCTCGTTCAGGACCAGCTCCGTGGTCCCCAGGTATCTCACGTTGTCGAAGACAGCGCGGCCCCGCAGGTCGCCGACGAACTGCACGTCCTCGGTGCGGATGTCCGCGTCGTCGGTCTCCCGGTTGATGAACACGTTCCCGCCCAGGCGCAGCCCGTAGGTCCAGTTCCGTCCCACCCGGATGCGGGTATTGAGGGACTTCACGCCGCCGGAGATGATGTCCCGCGTGGTCTTGTCCATGATCAGCTCCACCTGCTTGAGCTGGCCCGGATTCAGCTGGACGGTGATGTAGTTGCGGAGGGAGTTGACGCCCTCGCCGATCTTGCTGATGCGGTAGATCCCGGGGGGGACCACCCAGGACCGGATGTCCTGGAGGCGCTCCTGGGTGAGGCCGCGCCCCTTGCCGTAGTTGATCCACTTCTCCTGGTCGATCAGCTCGTACTGCCCGTCCAGGTATTCCCCGTCGGGGGCCAGGATCTCGACGATGAGGCCGGACCAGGTCGGGGGCAGCACGGTGGTATGGCCCTCTCCGACATGGGCCTGCACCACGATCTGCTGGCTGGCCGTCCCCGATCCGAAGCGGATGCGGTAGCTTCCGGAATCCAGGAGGATGCGTTCGCCGGGCTCCCCGCGGGCCACCGGCCGGTTCCGCGCGTTCAGGACGGTGATTTCCGGCTCCCGCCGGCCTTCGCTGTAGGAGGGGAGGAACAGGGCCCCCTTGCCCAGGGGGATCATGACGCGATCCCGCGACAGCTGCTCGTCGATGGGCGGAGCCAGCCAGGACGACCCCCGCGCGGGGGGCGCCGGGGGCGCCTGGACGCGGTCGCGGCTCTTCGCCAGGGCCTCCTCGCTGGTCGAGATCTCCTCGCCGGGCAGCTCGCCGAGCTGGGCGGCGCGCGCGAGGGGCGCGAGCAGGGACAGCATGATCATGCAGGCCGGCAGCCGTGCCGGGATCCGGCGGAGGGTTTCCCGGGAAGGCCCGGCGGCCGGATCAGCGGCGGGATTCATCGCCGACCGGGGGAGCGCTGCCCGAGGGAGCCGTCGCCGTGGCGCTGTCGCCCCGGGACTGGCGGTGCTTCCGCTCGTCCAGGACCACGTCCAGCTCCTTGACCAGCCTCTCGTTGATGGTTTCCAGGAGGTAGGACAGCTCGCGCACCACGTAGACGGGCTCCTGCTGGGCCACCGTCTTGCGCAGATCGAACAGCTTCTTCCAGATCACCTGGTTGGTCCTGGCGTCCTCGAGCTGGAATTCGATGGACAGGTGGGCATACCATTGCTCCTTCGCGTCGTATTCCTCGATGGCCTGGATGTCGGTGGCGAGGAAGAAATCGGGGACGTAGTTCTCGACGGTCCGCGTCACGTTGTCGAAGAGGCGCGCGGCCTTGAGGTGCTTCTGCACCATGTCGCCGACCATGCGGTCGGGATCCACCGCCCACAGGTGGTAGCTGTAGAACTGCATCTGGTTGGCGCTCTGGCGGTAGACGATCTGGCTGCGCCGGTAGGCCTCGGCGATGCTGGGGTCCCGCATGCGCAGGGTGAACGGGTAGGGGCCCTTGGTGAGCCGCTCCGGAGGCGGCGTGGGCAGGTATTCGAGCACGTAGTACTTGGTCTCGGGCGGCTTGCCGAAGTAGCAGCCGCCGAGTGCCAGGAGGCCCGCGAGGATCGACAAGGCCGACAAGGCCAGCCTGGCGAGCGGGGCGCGCCCGGCGTGCGGGGCCGGCCGGTCGAACGGGGCCGGGGATGCGGATCGGAAGCCTGCCCGGGTCACCGCTGGCGCTCCTGCTTGGATTCGCCGCGCAGGAGCACCGAGGGGTTCTCCTTGATCTGGCGGCTGAAGGTGTTCATGTTCTTCATGGTCTCCTTCAGGTTGCCCATGCTCTGGGTGAGGTCCTCCTGCACGCGCAGCACCGTGACGTCGAGCTTCTGGGCGACCCCGGTGATGCCTTCGGCGGCCTTGCGGTATTCGCGCACCGTCTCCTCCACCTCCGCGCGGCGGACCTTGGCCTTCAGGTCCCTGGCCGCGGCCTCCATCTCGCCCATGATGGCGTCCATGCGCTGCCCGGGCTTGATGCGGCTCACGTCCATGACCAGAGTGTCCAGGGACGCGCTCAGGGCCGCCGAGCTGCGGATCAGGCGGTCGATGGATTCCCGGTTCTGGGACTCGGTGATGGAGACGACGTTGCCGAGGAGCCGGTCCACCTTGGCGGCGATGGAGTCGGCGCGCGACATGAGGCGGCCGATGGTGGAGGGCTGGCTCATCACCTCGCCTCCGGGCGGCACGTCGGGGGAATCGTAGCTTCCTCCCGTGATCTCGATGTACTTGAGGCCCGTGATGCCGAAGCTGCCCAAGGTGGCCGTCATGTCCTGCTTCATGGGCGTGCCGCGGTTCACCTCGAAGCGGATGATGGCCTTGGTGATGTCGGCGGAGTCGGTGTAGATGGAGGTGATGTTGCCCACCTCCACGCCGTTGCGCTTCACCGGCGAACCCAGCTCCACCCCGCTCACGGACTCGGACAGGCGGGTGTAGTATTCCACCTTGCGGGCGAAGAGCTTCTTCCCGACCAGGAAGAACGTCGACGCCGCCAGGATGGCGCCGGACACCAGCAGGAAAATCCCCAGCCGCGCCTTCTCGGCCCTGCTCACGTCCACGCCGGCCCCCTTCCCCTCATGCCCCCTCCACGATGAACGCCGCCTTCCGGCCCGAGCGCGCCTCGGGCGCGGGCCTGCGGGCCAGGAAATCCCGGACCTCCTGCGGGCCTCCGGACTCGGCCTCCGGGAGGGTCCCGTCGAAGCTCACCTTGCCCCGCGACAGGAAGGTCATCCGGTCGCACAGGGCGCGGATGGAATCCAGCTCGTGGGTCACCACCACCATGGTGATGCCGAGGCGCTCCCGCAGCTCCAGGAGCAGGTCGTCCAGCCCGCGGGACGTGACCGGGTCCAGCCCGGCCGAGGGCTCGTCGCAGAAGAGCAGCTCCGGATCGGTGACGATGGCGCGGGCCAGGCCCGCCCGCTTCCGCATGCCCCCGGACAGCTCGCCCGGCAGCTTGCCGTAGGCGTGGCCCAGCTTCACCTCGTCCAGCTTCATGCGCACCAGGTCCTCGACAACCTCCCCGGGCAGGCCGGGATTGTGCACCCGGAGGGGCAGGGCCACGTTCTCGCCCACGGTCAGGGAGGAGAGCAGGGCGCCGCCCTGGAACAGCACGCCGATCCGGCGCATGAAATCGCCGGACGGACGGCCGTCCGACCAGTCCACCGCGCGGCCGAGGATCTCGATGCTCCCGCCCTTGGGCCGTTCCAGCCCCACGACGTTCTTGAGCAGGGTGGACTTGCCGCAGCCCGAGGCGCCCAGGATGATGCGGATCTCGCCGGCGGCCACGGCCAGCGAGACGCCGTCCAGGATGAGGCGCGAACCGTAACCGGCCCTGAGGCCGTCCACGCGCAGTTTGAAGTCCTTCCCGGGTTCCATTCGCGAGCCGCCTAAAAATAGAAGATGAACGAGAAAATGGCGTCGGCGACGATGATGGACGCGATGCACGTGACGACGCAGGAGGTCGTGGCCGTCCCCACGGCATCGGCGCCGCCCCGTACCGAGAGCCCCTTGCGGATGGCCACGAGGGCGATGATCCAGGCGAAGGTGAGGGATTTCACCAGGGCCTGGCCCAGGTAGTCGATGACGACGGAGTTCTTGAGCTCGGAGAAATAGGAGGCGGGGGAGAGCTGGAAGAAGAGGAAGCCGACCACGAGCCCGGCGAGGATGCCGGACAGGGCGGAGCAGGCCGTCAGCAGGGGCAGGGTGAGGCTCATGGCCCAGAAGCGGGGCAGGACCAGGTAGTGGATGGGGTTGATGGCCATGCTCTGGAGGGCGCCCACCTCCTCCTGGACGGTCATGGTGGCGATTTCCGCCGTGATGGCGCTGCCGGAACGGCCCGCCAGGATGACGGCGGTCATCACCGGGCCTATCTCGGTGACCATGCTGATGCCCATGCCCCCGGCCAGGAAGATGCTGGCCCCGAACTTGGCCAATTGGATCCCGCTCTGCAGGGCCAGGGTGAAGCCGATGAGGGTGGAGAGCAGGACCACGATGGGGAGGGCCGAACTTCCCAGTCGCACCATCTGTATGACTATGTCCCCGGAAATCAGCGTCTTGCGCTTCAGGGCGCCGAACGTGGACCAGTACAGGGATTCGGAGAGCAGGACCATGGTTTCCCGGGCCTGGGCCAGGAAGCCCAGGGCGGCCTCCCCCGTGCGCACGGGCAGGGAGTCGGGTCCCCGGACGGGCTCTTCGGCCCTTTCCGGAATCGAAACCTTGTCCAGGTCCTCCCGGAGGCCGGCGGGGAAATTTGCCAGTACCAGCCGGCCACCCGTTCCCTCCAGGTGACCTTGGAGGCGGCCCAGCCAGGCCAAACCCAGGGAGTCCAGCTTCCGGAGGCGGCGGCAATCCAGGCGCAGGGCCCCTCCGGAGGCCTTTTGGAGGATGCGGCCATGCTCCCGGGACAGCCAATCCGGGGAGATTTCTTCCGGGAGTTCCGCTTCGCTCACCTTCACATGCAACCGTTTCTCCAGCGCACGATGCAATTCCCCGGGTGGCGCTTTTCCTCCCCCCCGCGTAATAATGCTAGATTACTGGCGTAATTTTATACAAAATAAATACGCATTTTGAAGCCCCATATGAAAGCTAGCCGCTCCCGGAAACTCGTTCGCGCCGGGATAGCCGTCTTTTTCTCGTTCCCGATCGCATTTCCGGCCGTCGCGGCGGCCGCAGCGGAGGAGGTTCCGGCGCCGACGTCCGCTCCGGCATCGTCGACGGCGGCCGCACCGGACAAGGTTTTCGACTATCGCAGCCTCGAGAAGCGGGCCCAGGAGCTGCATCCCATCCTCAAGGAGAAGGCGCTCGAGATCGACAAGGCGCAGCAGCAGCTCCACGAGCTCAAGATGTCCGCCATCCTGCCGAAATTCAGCGTCGAGACCGCGGTTGGCCCGGCTCCCGGCCTGAGGCGCGTGCTCGACACCACCAGCCTCATCATCCCCCCCAGCTCTCCCGACCAGGAAGGCTCGCATATCGTCCAGTACCAGAAGGAGTTCGATTATACCGACTGGGGGCCGTTCTTCGGGATCGAGGCGAACATCGCCCAGCCCCTGAACCTCGGGCGTTACCGCTCCGGGGTGCGGGCCCGCTCCCTCCAGGTGCGGGTCAGCGAGGCGGAGTACCACAAGGAGCGGATGGACGTCTCCGAGGAGTCCCAGAAGCTGTACTTCCAGCGCGTCTACGCGGGCCTCATGGCCTCCCTCCTCGACGACGCGGCCCGGGAGCTCGACCGGGCCCAGCGCAAGATGGAGGATCTGCTCGACGATGGGGATCAGGGCGTCACCCAGACCGACCTCCTGGAGCTGAAGACCGGGCGCTTCAACCTGGAGAAGCGCCGCAGCGACGCGCGGGTGGGGGTGCGGCGCGCCAACCTCGGCATCAGCTTCCTCATCCAGATGCCGGTCCCCGACGAGTTCCGTCCCGCGGACAGCGTGCTCACGGTGCGCAAGGAGGAGCTGCCCCCGCTGGATTCCCTGAAGATGCTGACCCTGCAGCATCATCCCGACCTGAAGCGGCTCAAGAACGGCCTGGAGGCGCGCGCCGAGCTGATACGCGTTGCCAAGGGCGAGCTGGGCCCGGACATCTTCATCTTCGGCCAGTTCAACTATACCAAGGCCTGGTCCTCGGATCGCGAGTCGGGCGGCAGCGATCCCTTCGCCCGCGACCCGTTGAACGAGATCACGGCGGTGGGCGGCATCGGTTTCCGGCTCAACCTGAATTTCTGGCAGCGCTACGAGAAGGTCCGGAAGGAGCGCATCGAGCTCCGGCAGCTGCAGAAGACCGAGGCCTACGCCGCGACCGGCCTCCTGCTCAAGCTCCA